>JBBRVO010000001.1:0-112333 GCA_038246775.1 Peptostreptococcales bacterium
AGTGATGATGTCGTGACGCTCAGTATAGGTGCCTATTTTGGAAGGATTGACAAAGAGCAGATTAAAAATTTTGTGAAACTGTCAGATCAACAACTTTACTATGCAAAATTCAGTGGTAGAAACAATGTTCAAATAACGGATAAGGACACTCAAAATAGCCTTAAATAAGCATAGCGTTCAATTAATTCTAGTTGGCTAAATAGTGTGTTTTAGTTATGTATATACATCTGAAAATCACTGTCTTCATGGCGAATGCCCTTATATTGGTCTTGGCAGCGCTTGTCCCGGGTGTTAATTTGCGGTATAATAATGAAGTATGACTAATTGAAGAAAATGGGGAGACGCAAATGAAAAACTACAGTAATGAGCTAGAAAAATACGCTGCACTGGCAGTGAATGTAGGCATTAATGTACAACCTATGGAAGGCTTGATTGTCACCGCAAATGCATCAGGACTGCCCCTCGCTCGTGAAGTTATGAAAAAAGCCTATGCGGCAGGTGCCAAGCACGTGGAATTTATGTTAAATGACGATTTGATGGCGCTCGCTCGTTATGGCAATGCCAAAGACTACGTATTTGAAAATTACCCACAGTGGAAGGTCGACCTACTCGTCAAACTGTATGAAGACAACTACCATCACCTTTATATCATCGCACCAGACCCAGAACTCCTAAAAAATGTACCTGGCGAGATTGTAGCGATCGACCAGAAAGCGGCTTCGACGGCACTTTCACCAGCGACAAAATTCAGAATGACGGGTCAAACAAAATGGTGTATCGTCGCTGTCCCATCAGAAGCATGGGCTAAAAGCGTCTATCCAGAAATGACCGAGGAACTTGCGGTAGAAGCGCTCTGGGAAAAAATCTTTGATGCCACCCGCGTCAACACGGCAGATCCAGTAGAAGCATGGAAACAACACGATATCAGTCTCAAAAAATATAAAAATTATCTCAACGACAAGCAGTTCGAAAAGCTTGTATTTAAAGCGCCAGGCACTGAACTTGAAATTTGTTTGGCAGATGGGCATTACTGGATGGGCGGTTCAAAAGACAGCCATGCCGGGGATGCTTTCGTCGCAAATATTCCAACAGAAGAGGTCTTTACGACGCCACATCGCTATAAAGTGAACGGCACTGTGCGATCGACAAAACCGTTGAGTCACAATGGCAAGATCGTCGACGACTTTGGGTTTACCTTTAAAGAGGGGCGCGTGGTCGATTATTATGCAGGAAAGGGTAAAGAGGTCCTCGACAGCATGCTCGCAAATGATGAAGGTGCGAAATACCTTGGCGAAGTGGCCCTTGTACAAAACGATTCACCCATCTCGAATACGGGCATACTCTTTAACAATACGCTTTTTGACGAAAATGCTTCGATTCACTTGGCACTTGGCAGAGCTTATGCTTATGCCATGCAAAACGGTTCAACGGCTACACAGGAAGCACTTGAAGAACGCGGTGCTAATTCGAGCTTGATTCATGTCGATTTCATGATCGGTGGTCCTGAGATGGAAGTGACCGCTTTTGAAAAAGACGGATCAAGTGTTCAATTATTTACAAAAGGAAACTGGACGTTCTAAGGTTCAAGAGGATTCACGACTGACTCAAAAGGGGTGTTATAATGAAGCCATTCAAAAGTGTCCATATCATTTTTATAATGATGCTAATCCTGCTAGTGTCACTTACAGGCTGTAGCCCAAAAACAACCGGTGAAGTGACCACAGAGACCAACGCAACGACAGGACCCAAAGTAGATGATTTAGATACGCCAATCGACTATGATACAGTATTCATTGAAGAGCTACCTATGGCTATTCAATTGCAAATTGATGCTTTGATTCTTCAAAGGGGCTATTATAAATGGACGGCCGATGATGCGGCAAATTATCTGTTGATAGCGAGTGGTGAAAAACCAACGGATGGCTATGGATTAGAAATGGTATCATTTGCGGATTCTGAGGGCGTATACAAAGTGCTTGTCAGCGAAACAAAACCCTCTAAAGATGCCGTTGTGCCTCAAGTGATCACCTATCCATATATCGTGATAAGATACATTGGAGATTCTAAAATCGATGAAGTGACCAATGAACGTTCAGAGGCTTATACATTACTGGAAATATCCAATGTAGAGACTTTAAGTGTCACAGGCGTATATCAAGGACAGATCGATGGCAATAGCATAGAAGTCAAGGTCGGTGACAACTACATGGCATTTAGAAGTACTGAGTTTGAAGCGATTTTAGTCGGCATTGAAACTGGGGATACAGTAGAAATTCAGTATGTCAGCAACAATGAAGGTCAGAACGACTTGATTAAATTGACAAAAAAATAAGTCGTGAAAAGGGTAGACTAAATGATTTGAAAGCCGCTGAACTAAGTGTTATAATAGCAATGTTAGGTTTAAGGGAGTAGCTTGCAGCATGCGCTGTGCAGTTGGTCGTCATCACGGTAGCAATACCCGGTCAATCGCTCATTTTTTTGAAAGCAAGACTTTTACCTCGATATTTCGGGGTGAGAGTCTTTTTCTTTTGAACTATTATTATTGGGGAGGATATATCATGGAACAATTTGCACAACTGTTTCAAGGCATTGTTCAGTTTCATTGGCAGTATTTGGTTATGTACGCTATAGGATCTGTATTGATTTACTTGGCAATTAAAAAAGATTACGAGCCTATGTTGTTGTTGCCAATCGGATTTGGTGCGATTTTGGTCAATTTGCCACTGAGCACGATATGGGAATTTGATGGCGCACCGGGCGTTTTACAAATTTTTTACAACTCAGGTATCTTGACTGAAATATTTCCCGTACTTATTTTCGTTGCAGTAGGTGCAATGATTGATTTTACACCGCTACTTAAAAATCCTAAAATGTTGTTTTTCGGTGCTGCGGCACAATTTGGAATCTTTTTTACAGCATTGGGTGCACTTTATTTAAACGTGTTATTCCCAGAACTCGGTTTTGATCTCAAAACGTCTGCTGCCATAGGCATCATTGGCGCTGCAGATGGCCCAACGTCGATATTCGTCGCATCAAAGTTCGCGAAAGAATGGCTTGGACCGATATCGGTTGCAGCCTATTCATATATGGCGCTCGTACCAGTCATTCAACCACCTGTTGTGAGACTGCTTACAACAAAAAAAGAACGATTGATTCGTATGAATTTCCAAGATGTCAAAGTATCTAGAACGGTATTAATCGCGTTTCCAATCTTGATTACGATCATTTCGGGCATCATTGCACCAATTAGCGTACCGCTCGTGGGTATGTTGATGTTCGGTAACTTGATTAGAGAATCTGGCGTGCTTGAACGATTGTCAAAAGCGGCGCAAAACGAACTGGCGAATCTTGTCACGTTGCTATTAGGTATTACCATTGGTTCAACCATGCACTATGAAAAATTCTTGGATGTCAAAACATTGATCATCATGGCGATGGGGCTTGTGGCATTTATCTTTGACACAGCGGGTGGCGTGTTATTTGCGAAGCTTTTAAATTTGTTCACAAAAGAAAAAATCAATCCAATGGTTGGCGCAGCAGGGATCTCTGCATTCCCGATGTCTGCTAGAATTATTCAAAAAATGGCGAAGCATGAAGACCCACATAACTTTATCCTCATGCAAGCAGTTGGCGCGAACGTAGCAGGACAACTTGGTTCAATAATCGCAGGTGGTATGGTACTTGCTCTTGTGCCATGGTTGCTTGCAAGATAGGGGGCAATTATGTACGAATTCGGTTTAGGCTTAGAATTGATGGCATATGGATTAACAGGCGTATTTGTGGTTTTAATCCTATTTTTCATCGTTATCAAAGTGTTATTGAAGATATTTCCCTACAAAGGTGAATAGAAAATTATTTTGGAATTATGAAATTTCCGTACTTGACATCAATTTAGATTTGCAGTAATATAACCCTTAATGAATACACTTTAAATTGGTCCAGTGAGGCCAGAAAGAGGTATGGTATGCAAAACAAGGGACATTTATATCTAAATGAAAATATGAAGGAAGCGAGCGCATCATCTTTACGATGCGCATTGCTTCCTTTTTTGTTTGCACCTTCTCTAGTGTAAGTCACTGCACAGGAAATCGCATGAATGATGCGGTTTCCATCTAGGAAAGTCGGGAGGGTTTTATGAAAGCAAAATTGATCTTAGAAAACGGCATGGTTTTTGAAGGTACTGCATTTGGACATATTGAGACCTGTGTGGGGGAAGTGGTGTTCAACACTGGGATGACAGGCTATCAGGAAGTGCTCACCGACCCGTCATATTATGGGCAAATCGTAACGATGACGTACCCACTTATAGGCAATTACGGCATCAATCTAGAGGACTTCGAATCAGATGGTGCAAAAGTCAGAGGCTTTGTGGTAAGGGAGAAATGCGATGCCTCATCGAATTTTAGATCTGAAATTGAACTGGAGCATTATTTAAAGCAACAAAAGATCATGGGTATAGAAGGTGTGGATACAAGAGCATTGACGCGCATGCTCCGAAATCACGGAACAATGCGGGGACTAATCACTGTAGAAGCGCTTGAACAAGGCGCTATAGATGGCATGATTGCGGCATTTGACAACAGTGATGCCGTTTATAGAGTTTCAACTCAGGTGGTTAAAACGATTGAAAACAAAGAAGCGTACTTAAGAGACTATGTATTAGGACCTTTTAAGCGCGTTGCCGTTTGGGATTTCGGCGTCAAGTGGAACATCATTAGAAATCTTCAAAAAAGGGGCTGCATTGTAACGCTTTACCCAGCATCAACAAAGGCAGAGCGCATACTTTTAGATGACCCAGATTTCATATTTCTCACAAACGGTCCAGGTGACCCTGCCGACTTAGGACCAATCATCGATGAAATCAAAAATGTTATCGGCTTAAAGCCAATCGTGGGCATCTGCCTTGGTCATCAACTCTTAGCACGCGCAATGGGGGGCGAAACTGCAAAACTAAAATTTGGACATAGAGGGTGCAATCATCCAGTAAAGGACTTACGCAGTAACCGTGTAAAGATCACCTCACAAAATCACGGCTATACGGTTTCCAAATTGCCAGAAGATGTCGAACTGACACATGTGAGTTTGAACGATCAGTCAGTAGAGGGGATGCGCCACAAGAACTTGCCCATTTTCTCGGTTCAGTTTCATCCAGAAGCCTCGCCAGGTCCGGTGGAAAGTGGTTATTTATTTGATGATTTTATTAACTATGCACTGTAGGGGGATTGTATGCCAATAAATAAGAAAATAAAAAAAGTACTCGTGATTGGCTCCGGTCCAATCGTCATCGGTCAAGCCGCAGAGTTTGACTATTCTGGAACGCAAGCGTGTCAAGCACTTCGCGAAGAAGGCATCGAAGTCGTATTGATCAACTCCAATCCCGCAACGATCATGACCGATGTCGAAATTGCGGATAAGATATATATCGAACCCATTACTTTAGAATACGTCACAATGGTCATTGAAAAAGAAAGGCCAGATAGTCTCCTTGCGGGGATGGGTGGCCAAACAGCCCTTAATATGGCATTGGAACTTTCAGAGTCGGGAATACTGGATGCTTATGGGATCAAGCTCATCGGTACGAAAATTGAAGGCATTAGGCAAGGCGAAGATCGCGCCTTGTTTAAAGCACTCATGGAAAACATTGGAGAACCGATGATTCAGTCAGAAATTTTCACGGAATTAGAAGCTGGGATTTGTTATGCGACAGAGATCGGCTATCCCGTTATCGTAAGGCCTGCTTTCACAATGGGTGGAACGGGCGGTGGCATTGCAGAGGATGAAGAGGCACTCAGAATTATCATGGCATCTGGTCTAGACAATAGCCCAGTCACTCAAGTGTTGATCGAGAAAAGTATTAAAGGTTGGAAGGAAGTTGAGTATGAAGTGATGCGCGATTCAAATGGTACCTGCATCTCAGTCTGCAATATGGAGAACTTTGATCCCGTGGGGATACACACGGGTGACAGCATCGTCGTAGCACCAAGTCAAACCCTTTCTGATAAAGAGTATCAAATGCTTAGAACAGCTGCCCTCAAGATTATTGAAGCCATCAAGATCGAAGGCGGTTGCAATGTTCAGTTTGCGCTACACCCAATGCGTTTTGAATATGCCGTCATCGAAATCAATCCAAGAGTGAGTCGATCTTCTGCCTTAGCATCCAAAGCGACTGGCTATCCCATTGCTAAGGTAGCTGCAAAAATCGCTTTAGGCTATCATCTCGATGAAATTAAAAATGCTGTAACTGGTATCACGTACGCTTGCTTTGAGCCTAGTCTTGACTATGTCGTAGTTAAGATACCAAAGTGGCCGTTTGACAAATTTGACAAAGCGGGCAGAACACTTGGCACAAAGATGATGGCCACTGGTGAAATTATGGCCATAGGGAGCAATTTTGAAGCGGCGTTTATGAAAGGTGTGCGGTCACTTGAACTTGGACAATACCACTTGAAGCACAAAAAATTCGTGAAATATCCACTAGAAACGTTAAAAAAGCTTGTGATGAAAGCCGATGATGAGAGACTCTTTGCACTTGCTGAGCTCATCAGACGGGTATATAGGCTCGAAAAAATTGCGGAAATTACTGGCATTGATCCCTGGTTTTTGCGCAAACTTCAGGGCATCATTGATGAAGAGTCAAAACTGGAATGTATGAACATTGATGAAATCGATGCAGAGTATATGAAGCGACTAAAGAAAAAGGGCTTTTCCGACAAGGGCATCGGCGATCTAATTGGCACCTCTCCAGAGGCCGTCTACAAGCTGCGTATAGAAATGGGTATCAAACCCGTCTTCCATATGGTGGATACCTGTGGGGGAGAATTTGAAGCGGTTTCACCTTATTATTACTCGAGTTATGAAACTGTGGATGAAGTAGCAGTGAGTACGCGTAAGAAAGTCATCGTACTCGGGTCAGGCCCAATACGAATCGGCCAGGGCATTGAATTTGATTATGCATCCGTGCATTGTGTCAACGCCCTTAAGAAAATGAATGTTGAGACGATCATTATTAACTGCAATCCTGAAACGGTGAGTACTGACTTTTCTACGGCGGATAAACTTTATTTCGAACCCTTGACAGAAGAGGATGTACTGAGTGTCATCGATAAGGAAAAACCGGATGGGGTGATGCTTCAATTTGGTGGTCAAACAGCCATCAAGCTCGCACATTTCATCACGTCCAAAGGTATAAAAGTTTTCGGTACGAGTGCCATGCAAATTGATTTATCTGAAGATCGGGAAAAATTTGATACTTTTCTCGAATCTCTTTCAATCGAACGTCCAAGGGGAAAGGGTGTTATGACGCTTTCAGAAGGGATTACTGCCGCAACAGCCCTTAAATATCCAGTCATCGTCAGACCGAGTTATGTGCTCGGCGGGCAAGGAATGAAAATCTGCTTCATGGATTCCGAACTTGAGGAATATCTTGCAAATGCCTTTAAAAAAGATGGGAAAAACCCAGTACTCATCGATAAATACCTCGTAGGAAAGGAACTCGAAGTCGATGCCATTTCAGATGGTGAAACGGTATTGATCCCAGGCATCATGGAACATATAGAGCGTGCCGGTATTCATTCTGGTGACAGCATGACGGTTTATCCGCCTCAATCGGTATCGCAGGCGATCATGACTCAAATCGTTGAGACGACGCGTAGGATTGCACTAGGTCTCAAAATTAAAGGGATGATCAATATTCAGTTTATAGAATTTGAAGAGACACTGTATGTCATAGAAGTTAACCCGCGTGCATCGAGGACGGTGCCCTATATCTCAAAAATCAGTGGCGTACCCATCGTCGAACTTGCGACGCGCGTCTCCATGGGTGAGACACTTAAGTCACTTGGTTATGGGGAAGGCCTATATAAGCTACCTAATCTAATCGCTGTTAAGGTCCCCGTTTTCTCAACACATAAACTGCCTGATGTGGAAATTTCACTCGGACCTGAGATGAAATCCACAGGTGAAGTCCTTGGCATTGGTAGAACCTATGCCGAAGCGTTATATAAGGGGTTCATCGCCGCAAAAAACGCCCCGACAAATGCGTTGCCGAGATTACTAATGACATTAAACGACGCAGAAAAAGCACAACTGAGTTATGAAGATTGTCCAAATGATTACACTTACATTGCAACGAGAGGGACAAGTCTAAGACTTAAAGAATTGGGTATTCCAGCGAAGACAGTTGGAAAAATCGGCAAAGAAAGCCCCAACGTCCTAGACGTCATCAAAGACGGTCTTGTAGATCTCGTCATCAACACACCGACACTTGGTGACGATTCCACACGAGATGGCTTCACAATGCGTAGAATGGCAGCAGAGAGGAACATTCCAGTTTATACCTCTATGGATACCTTCAGAGCATGGCGCTATTGTAGAAGCGTTATCAGGCATACCAATGACACCACCGTCTATATGTACTCAGAATCGCATAAGTAAAGATTGCTTTCTCAGTGTTTAAGCAAACGTGTAATGGGTAAAATAGATTTATTAAATGGATAGCGAGGGCAATACTATGATGAACGATTTTAAAAAATTCATAATCAGAGGAAATGTGGTAGATTTAGCAGTAGCGGTTATTATTGGCGGTGCATTCGGTAAAATTGTGACATCTTTTGTCAATGATGTGATTATGCCACTCATTGGGATTTTATTGGGTAAAGTCGATTTTAAGACATTGAAATGGGTCATCGAAGAAGCCGTTGGCGATACACCTGAAGTGGCAGTGAATTATGGCATGTTCATACAAAACATTGTAGACTTCGTCATCATTGGTTTTGTGATTTTTCTCATGGTGAAATTGATCGAAAAGAGCCGCAAAAAAACGGAAGTGGCGCCAGAAGCACCGGCACCAACCCCAGAAGATATTAAGTTGCTCACAGAAATCAGAGACCTGTTAAAAGAAAAATAAATACAATCATTTTAAAGCCAAATGTGCCGTTTTGTGACATTTGGTTTTTTTATAATTCACATTGAATTCATAAAGATTATTTAATATAGTTTATAATGAAACAAATGGATTTTGGTTTCAAAATTGGAGGCGCTATGATTACGATATTACTGGCTGAAGATGATAAGAGTCTAAGAAAACTCATGACGGTTCACCTTGAACTTAAAGGCTATAATGTACTTCAGGCACAAGATGGCGATGTCGCGATGCAATTACTAGACAAAAATCATATCGATCTTATGATTAGCGATGTCATGATGCCAGGGAAAGATGGCTTTACATTGACACGCGAAATCAGAGAGGCGCATTTTGACTTTCCAATTCTCATGGCAACAGCGCTTGAGTCGCTCTCGGACAAACGCCAGGGGTTTATTTCCGGGACGGACGATTATATGGTGAAACCACTTGATATGGAAGAGATGCTTCTCAGAGTGGATGCACTCCTCAGACGTGCCAAGATACAGACAGAAAGAAAACTCACCGTCGGCCATACGACATTGAGTTACGATGCACTCAGTGTAGAAAAAGAGTGCGTTATTACCGAATTACCCAAAAAGGAATTTTACCTTCTATATAAATTATTGTCCTATCCAAAAAAAATCTTTACGAGACAGCAGTTGATGGACGAGATATGGGGATATGATGCCGAGGCGGACGCACGCACAGTAGATGTGCATATTAAACGCCTCAGAGAAAAATTTGAAGACAATGAAGACTTTTCAATTGTGACGATTAGAGGTCTGGGATATAAGGCGGAGCGCAATGAAGGGATTTAAGTTTAAATCGATTTATACAAAATTCGTAATTATCATCACTGGGATTCTCTTGCTATCAAGTATGATCGCTTTTTCAATCATATCCGGCTTTACCGTTCAACTGATGTATCGTCCACTTGCCAGCATGATGCAAAAGAAAGTTGATGAGCTGAATATGCTCGTAGACAAATACGATTTACCGACTTCAGAACTGTCCTTTATTACTGGCAACAGTTTCATGTCAGTTGATTTTTATGAAACGTCTAAAGCTCTGATTGAGGCCAATCCCACGATTTCTGCAGAAGGTGTTATCGCAATAGAAAGTGGCAAACAAGTGTCCTATATGCCTGATAAATTCTTACATCAAAAGGCGAGTTTATATTTGATTACCCAGATCGAGACGCATTGGGTTGTGATTGAACCGGTTTTCAATAGTGATATTTTTGTGAATATCGGCAAGTCGTTGCGTACGGCGTTGCTACTTAGCATGTTATTGACCATCTTGTTTGTATTGGTAGTATTAAAGCAAATCGTCAAGCCGTTGAAACGACTTACTGAAGCGACTAAGGAAGTTGCAATCGGCAACTTCGACGTTCAGGTTAAACAAACAACAGACGACGAGCTCGGCATATTGGTGATGAATTTCAATAAAATGGCTCAAGAACTTAAAAATAATGAGTATCTTAAAAAAGATTTTGTCAGTAGTGTCTCACATGAATTTAAGACGCCAATTGCTTCAATAAGTGGCTTTGCAAAGATCCTAAAGTCAAATGAAATTGACGACACGACACGGGGGGAATACGTTCAAATTATCATCGATGAAACGGAAAGACTGTCTAAACTGTCGTCAAATTTACTTAGATTATCGAGTCTGGAAAATCAAGCGATCATTGAAAAAATACACAATTTTTCACTGGATGAACAAATTAGACGCGTCATTTTGCTTTTAGAACAAAATTGGAGCAGTAAGAGAATTGATCTTGATCTTGACCTTGAAACCATTGCATTTAGAGGCGATGAAGAATTGCTGCAACAAGTTTGGATCAATTTAATCGACAATGCAATTAAATTCTCAGATAAGGGTACTCAATTGACGATTAAAGCGACGCTCATTAATCAGTTTGCCGTCGTGGAAATCAGTGATTCAGGTAAGGGGATGGACACAGGTACAGTCAAGCGCATCTTTGAAAAGTTCTATCAAGGGGATCGGGCGCATAGAACCGATGGAAATGGTCTTGGATTATCCATCGTCAAACGTATTGTCGATCTATATGAGGGTGAAATCACATGTACGTCTACGATAGGGCAGGGAACGACTTTTAGGATTAAACTACCTTTGACTTGTAATCTTTGAAGGGTGCATATAGAATAGATATAAGACCAATAAATTGAGAATTGGAGACTTATATGACGAGCGATTCAAGAGATAAAAGGGACAAGCGAATAGCCGTGCTAATCGATGCGGACAATGTTTCAGACAAGTATATCAAAGCAATTATCGACGAAGTGGCGAATCACGGCACACCGACTTACAAGAGAATTTACGGCGATTGGACGAAGCCACAGCTCGCATCATGGAAGACTGTGCTATTAAATTATTCTATTTCGCCCATTCAGCAATATAGCTATACATCGGGTAAAAATTCCACTGATGCGGCGCTGATAATCGATGCCATGGACATCTTGTATTCCAGCAATGTCGACGGATTTTGTATCGTGTCTAGCGACAGCGACTTCACCAAATTGGCAGCACGACTTAGAGAAGCGGGCATGTATGTCCTCGGTATGGGCGAGAAAAAAACGCCGACGCCGTTTATTGCCGCTTGTGAAAAATTTAAATACTTAGAAGTACTAATTGCTGTCACCGTGGACCATCCAGAAGATACTAAAAAGCAACCCAATGTTCATCAGGAAACGAAAGCAGGCATGATCACCAAAGACGAACTCATTGATGTTATCAGGTCTATCATCACAGAAATATCCGACGACGATGGTTGGGCGTTCCTCGGAGAACTTGGAAGTATGCTCAACAAACGTTATCCGGATTTTGATACACGTAACTACGGCTTCTCTAAACTGACGCCGTTTGTTTCATCGTTAAAGCAATTTGAGATTCGCTCTAGAAAGACAAATAATCCTAGTGTGAGCCTAAAATACATTAGAAACAAAGAAAAAGAACTCTCAAAATAACGTTTCGCTTCATGCACAAAGTGTCGATAAATGGACGAAAATAGGAGTAACCGATAACATGACAATACTTGCATTATACTTTTCAGGCACTGGCAATACCCAATTTGTCGTTGAGACGATGCGTCAAGTATTCAAGACATACGAAATCGAGATGACGTGTCTTAGTATTGAGACATTTACGGATGATGACCTACCAAAAATTGCACAGGCCGATTATATCTTAATTGCCTATCCCGTCCATGGTTCAATGGCACCCCTTAATATGTGGCAATTTATTCGAAATCTCACCCCAAATCTTGAAGGCAAAAAAGCCATCGTCATTGCAACACAGTTGATGTTTTCTGGTGATGGTGGTGCGTATATGGCGCGCATCCTTAAAAAATGCCGAGCTGACGTCGTTTCAATTGAGCATTTCAATATGCCTTCTAACCTCGCCGATTTCAAATGGTTCAAACTTAAAAACGGCAAAGAGGCTAAAGTGGTTGTCGATGTTACGATTCAAAACATCGAAAAATATTGTATGAATTTTGCAAACAATGTATTTATAAAACGTGGCGACACCAAGAGAGCACTTTTAATTGGGGCACTGAATCGCGTGCCGTTTTCCAAATTGGAGAGAAAGCTTGCTAGAAATGTCAAAATCAATTTACGCACATGTACGCGTTGCGAAAAATGCGTATTGAGTTGTCCGGTTAATAATTTGAGGCTTGAAGACGGGCGCATCATGCAAAGTTGTAAATGTATTGTTTGCTATCGATGTGTGAATCTGTGTCCAACAAAATCAATGAGCATTCTATCAAAAAAACCACCTATTGAGCAATATGAGGGCATTTCCCATCTATATGAGTAACGATTAGTAAGTATGAGTCATTAAGCTAGAATCAGACGGTTGTCTGGTTCTTTTTTATGTTGAATTGTCTTTAAATAAACGGCGTTGTAAATTATAATAGATTTACGTGACGATTAATCTAAAAATGTCAAATTAAAAGGGAGAATCACCTATGTGTACATTGGCATTTGCGCATAATATGCATTCAGAATATCCATTTGTTTTCATAGGCAATCGCGATGAGTTTTATAATAGATTGACTGAAAATGCAGGCATTCGAAAGGGTGTTTTGAGTGGTTTGGATCTTGAAAAAGGTGGAACATGGACTGGAATATCGACTATTGGTCGCATGGCTTTCCTCACAAATCACAGGGACTTCACCTTACATGTAAAAACACCTGAATCACGTGGCTTATTGACAAAAAACTTCCTTGACGGCGATATGGACCCTGAAATGTATCTGGAGTCGCTGTCAAAACAAAAGGGGCAATACAACCCCTATAATTTAATCGTGGGCAACTTAAGTGGGTTTTATTTCTATTCGAACATTGAAGACCGCATCATCAAGCTGGACTCCGGTATTTATGGCTTAAGTAATGCTTTTTTAGACACACCTTGGCCAAAAATAAAGAGGATTAAAAAGGCTTTAGAACAAGCTGTTTTAAACAATCAGCTTGATGAAAAAACACTGTTTTCGATTCTTGAGAATAGATCTGTGGCAAATGAAAGTGACCTTCCAAGTACCGGTCTAGAGCTAGAAATGGAAAAGTCCTTATCCTCTATTTTTATAGAACTAGAAACTTACGGAACGCGTCATGAAACCGTGATCCTTATTGATCGATTGGGTCGTGTGCACTTCGTCGAAAAATTCAGAACAGAGGATGGAATCTGGCAAACTGGACGTTTTGATTTTAACTTGAAGGTTAATCGTTAAAATAGCAGTCGCATAATAGGGGGAGGACAAAAGGTGATGAAGCAGCGCGTGGAGAAAAAATGGGGTCTAATATTGGCGGCAATATTTATTGTAAGTGTGTTTACCTGTCTAATTATTGGCAGATCACTCGTTTGGGGTGTGTCGGGAACTTTAGCACTGGCGATGGTCATTTTAAAATACAATGGTATTTCATATAAAAAGAGTTTCAAGTGGATTTTAGAAGGCATTATAAGTATAAAAGACATTTACTTTATCGTTTTTTTAATTGGCGTCAATGTGGCAATGTGGATTTCATCTGGCATCGTGCCCGCACTTATTTATTATGGATTCGAGATTGTCGACAAAGTTTATTTTTTGTTGTTTGCTTATCTAATGACGGCAGTAGTCGCCTTTTTTTTGGGTACTGGCCTAGGAACGCTCAGTACAGTGGGCGTGGCACTTTTTTCTCTTGGCATCAGTATCGGCATGCCGAGTGGGATTCTCGTTGGCGCACTCATATCTGGCGCTTATGTAGCAGATCGATTGTCTCCAATTTCAGCGCTTGTGAACTTCACGCTTGAAACCGTTGGGGTACCTTTTAAACAATACTTCAAACAGACGGGTTTCGTTATGATTCCAGCAGCGATTCTCGCGGGTATTGCTTACTTTTTATTGAGTTTGAAATATACGAGTTCCATCTCATTAGAGGGGATGACATTTTACAAAAACACGATAATGGACAATTTTTCGATTTCCCCATTATTTTTCATCGTGCCAATCGTCGTGCTATGGATGAGTTTCAAAGGCATGAAATCGGTGAAAGTTCTTGGCATAGGCATTACAATGTCAGCACTTATAACCATTTTTGTACAGGGACAAAGTCCGATTGACGTTTTGAAATTTATGGGATTTGGCTTTGAAGGTCAATCCGCAGTACCCTTTATCAAATCCCTGGAAATCGGCGGAGCATACGCCATGCTAGAAGTTGTGTTGATCATCATGGCAGGCATATCGATGAGTACGCTTTATGAAAAATGCGGATGGATTGAACCTATTATTGCCACCATAGAAGAAAAGAGTCGAAACCGTGTTGGCGTTCTGATTAATACGGGGATTCTTTCTACCGTTCTAGACGCTTTAACTTGTGATCAAACCGTGGGTATACTCGTCCCAGGCAAGTACCTTAAAGGATTTTTTAAGAGACATGGCTATGAACCGTTGAACTTAGCGCAGATAATTGCAAACACAGGAACGGCCATGGCGCCACTCATGCCTTGGAATGTCAATGCAATCATCGTACTCGCTATAACGGGTGTAAGTGCCGTGCAATATGCACCTTTCGCATTTTTAAATTGGTTCTCATTTCCCGTCGCAATCGCGATGACACACCTTATACTGAAACGTCAAAAAACTTGACAAGTCAACGGCTAAGTACTATAATTTAACAAATACTTTGACATTCAAAGTAATTATGAGAGGTGAAAATGGAAACGAAAAATGAAGTTTTAAATCACCTGTTGGTCGTCGTATTCAACCAAATCCTCAGCATTGAAGAAAAAGCACTCAAGAAAGGTCCCTTTAACAACTTGACACTAAGTGAATGTCATGTTATCGAAGCTATTGGCTATGATAGTATACAGCCTATGTCATTGATAGCAGCTAAGCTTCATATTACCGTGGGAACGCTTACAATTTCCATGACCAACCTCGTGAAAAAAGGTTATGTCTCGCGTGTTCGCAGTGAGGAAGACGGACGCGTCGTTTTGATTAGTTTGACAGAACTTGGACAATCCGCATTTCAACACCACGAAGCATTTCATGAAGAAATGATTGCGTATACGATGTCAACACTGGATAGTCATGAAAGTGATATCCTCATTAATGCGCTATCTAAAGTGACGACTTATTTCAATCAAAAGTATAGAGAACAATGATCAGGTGACATGTGTTTTTTTACGTAGATGCTTTGAGTATCAAACTATTAATTGACAAGGATCAAATCAAAAAAATATAAATTTTAGGAGAGGCATATGAAAATTACATTGATAACCGATAGCACCTGCGACTTGAACCCGGAGTTCTTAAACGCACAAAATATTCCGTTTGCGCCACTTAAGGTACTTTTTAAGGATCGCGAGTACATTGACAAAATCGATTTGACGAACCCCGAATTCTATGCGCTCATGAGAGAATCAAAAGAATTGCCTACGACTTCACAAATCAACCCTGGAGAGTTCTATGACCTATTTGCCAAAGAAGTTGCGGAGGGCAATCAAGTCATAGGTGTCTTTTTATCTTCAGAATTGAGTGGCACCTTCAACTCGGCTGTCATCGCTAAAGACATGATAGGGAGTGAGAACATTCACCTGATTGACAGTCGAACGACTAGCTTCGCGCTGGGCTTCATGATTATAAGAATTAAGGCGATGATTGATACAGGTGCACAGCTTGATACAATCATTGCATTTGCTAAGGATATGATCGCCCACAATCAACTTTACGGCATGCTTGACACCCTTGAAAATCTAAAAAAAGGTGGCCGGCTATCTTCGGGAACGGCGATGATCGGTAAAGTTCTAAATCTAAAACCGATTATTGAAGTAAAAGACGGTTTGGTCAATGTCGCCGAAAAAGCAAGAGGGTCTAGAAAAGGCCTAAGTTGGATGATTGATCAAGTGGCTGCGGCTTACCCAGAAGGCAAAATTGACGAGTTAGCCATCGCTCACGCCAACAACCTTGACAAGTTAAAGGAAATCAAGCAGCTCTTATTAGAGAAATTTGAAATCACCAAAATATACGAGATCGAAATTGGCTCGGTGGTAGGAACACATGCTGGAGAAGGCGCGGTTGGCGTGTCGTTCTTCAAAAGATAAAAAAAGGCGGTTTAGAGATAATACTCTAACCGCTTTTATTGTATTAACAGGTAACTTAGAATGCCAGTGAAAAAAAGAACCAATGCAATACTAATAGCATTAAATGAAAGGTCAAACGTTTTCAACTTATCGAGAAGCTTAATTCGTTTCACAATTTTATAATAAAAAATAATGCAAAATAAATAAGTGAAAATGTATGAAATGAGTTTTAAGAATGAATAATACGTGATATTTGGCAATGGTTGATTCAAGAGAATGGTTATTGCAGGCTGATAAAATGATCCCAAGATGAAACAGAGTGCGGATAACATGAACAACGAAGCCCATTGATGCCTTTTAAGAGACAGCCGATTAAATGAAACGACAGGCTTGGTATCGAATGAGAAGATTACATTAAAAAATTTTGCATAGTATAACAGTGTACCAACACTGATAAAGGTCATAAGGAATGAGGGTGCTGTTGAACTGAGGAGTGCTTTAGATATAGAACCACTAAAAAAAGGTGCGCCAGTGATACTTAATATTCCGATAATCAAAGTGATAGAAAGGGGTTTTGACGACTTCCATAAGTGATGCATTTCCGTTATGTTTCGCGTGTGGTAATGTTCAATGAGAACCCCTGCACATAGAAATAAAAGCGATTTGAAGAGCCCGTGACTGAGAATGTGATACTGGACACCCATGAGCGCGCTGTCAGTGTTGTAGCCGATGCCTATTAAGATTAAACCCATCTGTGAGATTGTAGAGTAGGCTAAAATCAACTTAATATCAGTTTGTGCAATGGCGAACACAAAACCTAAAACCGCCGTCAGATACCCAAGTCCTAAGAAAAGGGGCATTAGCGCCAATTGATCACCAAAGAGCCAATGTATTTTTAGGAGCAAATAGATCCCTGTTTTTATAAAAATACCTGAGAGGATCACTGAGACTATAGAAGGCGCGCTAGGCGTGGCATGTGCTCTAGGCAACCAACTAAATAGGGGCATAATTGCCGCTTTTAAGGAAACGCCTGTCATTAAAAATGCAAAGGGTAAGAGTAAGACTTTGGGATTTTCGACAGCATTGATGGCCATTTTTAAATGGTCAAGGTTAAGTGCGCCAAACAGCTTATAACAATAGCCAATGCCCATGAGGAAGAAAGCCATTGCAACCAAGTTTGACATGAGATAAATGAGACCATCATAAACGGAGCGGTTTTCTTTTTTTGTCATTATGAGTATCGCCACAAGAACGGTAGCAATTTCAAGCAATATGTAGAGATTAAAAAGATCCGTTGAAAGAAAAATGGCGTTAATAATCCCTTGTAAACTTAAAAAAACGAAAGCAAAGCGCTTTTTGAAATAGGTTTTGTCAAAGCCATACATAGTCGTTATAAAGAATAGAAAATTGTTGAGGAGAATTAAAATGGACGAGAGTTCATCCATTTTAAGGGACATACCATAAGGGAGCGGCACTGAGATGAGTGCACCATAAACCGGGAGTCCGTGAACGCTTTTAAGATAAAATGTGTATGCGATAAGTCCTGCAGAACTCATTAAACTGAGTTGCTTAAGGAATGTTTTCCCAGTTACATAATAAGTCATGCCTATGATAAATGGTAAAAAGACGTATAGTAGCAAGGGTGAGATCGATTGTATCATAAATGCTCACCTCGTTTACGTTTGACTTTCCCCCAGTTTGTTGACCCGTATTTGTGAAATAAAGAGACAAACATTGTCAAGCAAAGGGCCGTCACCGATATGCCAATGACAATTGCTGTGATCATCAATGCCTGTGGCACAGGATCGGCGATTTGATCCATTTTACTTATCAAAGATGCCTTTGTTCCAATGGGTGGATAAGAAGCGCCAGTGTGGCTAGATATAAAAAATAAAATAATTGACGCCTGCATAATATTCAAACTGATTATGGTTTTAAGAATATTTCGACGTGCACAAATACCGTAAACGCCGATGAAAAAGAGGATTAAGCTGATATTTTCTCCAGAAATCAAGTCTCTTATCATCAACGCACCTCATATCGAATAAATCTGTAAAAAATAATAGTCATGCCGCAGGCTACTTTTAATCCGATTAAAGCGTTCATAAGGATCAAATAGGTTGAATTAAAAAATGGGAACGTAAGGTTTACAAAAGTTGCCAAAAATCCCAAGGCTACTATTAGAATAAAAAGGAACACAAGTTTTTCAAACGCGTATAGCTTGACTAATGACAGGGCATCTTGTTGATTGATCAAATATTTGCAGATGAATACGGCCATCAAAATGGCACCCCCTTGAAAGCCACCTCCAGGAGACTTATGGCCATTCATGATGATATAAAATCCAAATAACAAGATAACTGGATAGAGAATACCTAAAGAGGTAGATAACAATTTTGAGTTTTCATTCATCGCGATCCTCCCCTTCGTGAATGGATAAAGCAACAATGCCGAGTATGCTGAACAATAGCATCAGCGTTTCGAATAAAGTGTCATAATAGCGAAAATACAAATAAATTGATGTGACAACATTGAGCGCACTCGTCTGATCATAGGCATTTTGAATGTAATAATTGGCAAGCATCGTATTTGATTGGGTCGTCTGGCTAAGAGTGAGTAACAATACAAGGCCACATGCAACGCTTAAAAAGACTGCAATGACTTTACGCCTCATAGTTAACCTCCATCAAAAAATGTATATTGTGTTCAATTTGTTCGCCCTCAAGGAAGTTATTCAAGGCTTCAAGTTTCAAATTTTCCGGATGACCATATAGGTCGTGGCGCATTTTGCTTTCTTTGATGATGATTGCAAACTGATGTCTTTGAAGAATGTCCTGCATAGATTCGTTGGTATACAGCATGTGTAGTTCTAGTTCCTGTTTGGCACAAAATTTTTCGAGTGCTTGCGTCATTTGATTTTTTGTGCGTTCATAATAAGCGCTATCCGTGAGGTAATCGTCATCCAACAAAAAGTAGACGTTAAAAACTTTATATTTTTGCATGGCTACAAGGAAAAGTATGGTAGAAATGGTCGTTCCAATGACCGCCTCTGCCACGGCAACATCAGGGGCATTCATAAGCAAGTAAACAACTGACGCTATCAATGAAAAGGTACAAAGAGAGATTATTGCATTGCGCAGCTTTCTCGTTTGAACAGCATAGATGGAAATTGGAATGAGGGTTAAAAGAAAGAGCTCTTTCATAACGTGTCCTTTCTGACGGTATAGCCACTGACATAGGCGGAGCGCGTGATGATATGCGTCGTTAAGGGATTGACGATAAGTGTGATAATCAATAAAACACCCACCTTAAGTGAAAAATAGGAAAAGCCACTTTTTAGTATGACACCCACTAAGATGGTAATATAACCAACGGTATCTACTTTGGAGGCAGCAAGCACGCGTGCATAAAAATTGTCAAAACGAAATAGACCAATAATACCAAGTGAAACAAAGACCAACCCAATGGTGATAATGATAGAACCAATCATTATAATTTCCCCCTTTTTTGAACGCTAATGGCAATAAACATGATGCTTATAAAACCCAGCAGTGCATAAATTATGACAAAATCGAGAATATAAGTTCTTTTAAGTGTAAAAGCCAAAAGCACCAATAACATGATGAGTTTTGAAGTAATCAAATTTAAACTAAGCAGTCGATCCCAAATTGTTGGCCCTATCAATAGCCTCAGGGCACTAAGTAAAGTCAGGCAAATAAGTAGACCAATAGAAAGAATCATAAACCCTCCCGAATCATTTTTTCAAGTTCTCCCTTGATTGAATCGCCTGCATTTAGAGTGTTTTGTGAGGATGGGTTCATCCATAGAACCAACAATTGCTGCCCTTCTAAATCTACGGTTATTGTTCCAGGGGTTAGAGTAATTGAATTTGCCAAGACTAATTTATCAAAGTTGTCCACGAGGTCTGTTTGAATAGACACAAAAGTGGGGTTGGCGTTTCCGCTAAGTATAACTGGAATGATAGAAAAGCCAGATTTAAAAATTTGATAAAGTAAGTAAGCGGTATATTTAATCCATTTAATCAAATTAAACTTATAAAGGTGGAAGTATGTTTCTTTAAGTAACCATTTTTCACTGATAATGATTGCAACCACAGCACATATTGGGGCAAATAGCAGCATAGATAGGGAATGCGTTTCAAAAAGGATGATAATAAAAAGAGATAAGATGAAAATGAACTGAGCGTAATAACATAATCTACTGAGCATGTGACCTCCTCTTACTATTTTTTGGGTTCAATTGTTTTGAATTTTTATACCCTTGGAACCTATGTATCAATCAAAAAGCCCTCTATGCATTTACATAAAGGGCTTATAGCGATTCTATTATTTAGACATTATATAATTAAATACAAGTTGCATCGTGTTCTCAAGTGCCGTGTAATGCGTGCGTTCCATACCATGTGATGCATGAACACCTGGACCAATCAAAGCGCCTTTAATGTTGTTTCCAGCGCGTAATGCAGCACTTACGTCGGACCCGTAAAATGGATAGATGTCGATGGCGTGTTTTAAATTATTTGCTTTTGCTAAAGCCATCAATTTGCTCGTAAAATCGTAATCATATGGCCCACTAGAGTCCTTGGCGCATATGGAGACATCGTATTCAGTACACGTTAAATCTTCGCCAATGCAGCCCATATCAACAGCTAGCATCTCAACGATATCAGATGGGATGTGCGCAGCCCCGTGGCCAACTTCTTCATAAGTGGAAATGACAATTTTTGTTTTGTATTGCGGTTTAAGACCAGTTTTATAAAGTGATTCCATGACGCCAAAAAGACAGGCGACGGACGCTTTATCATCCAAGAATCTCGATTTCACAAAATCGTTGACCACAGTAGTCTTTGGATCGAGACAAATAAAATCACCTGCTTGAATCCCCAAATTTGTGACGTCATCTTTGGTTTTAACGCATTCATCCAACCGAATTTCCATCGTCTCAGGGGTTCTTTGTAGGGAGGAACTTTCTTTATGAACGTGCATTGCTGGCGCATTGCTTAAAAATGTACCCGTGTAAACTTTCCCATCTCGTGTATACACTTTGCAGTATTCACTATCCAGTGTGGGTACGATAGGGCCACCAATCAATGAAAATTTTAAAGTGCCCGTTGATGAAATGCTTCTTACCATCGCGCCTAATGTATCCACATGAGCCGATAATCCTACTGTTTTGGAAGCGTCTTGTCCTTCAATTGTGATGATCCCATTGCCTTTATGCGTGTATTCAAAAGCAAAACCAAAATCGAGGGTCTGTTTTTCTATGAGTGTCATGACGTTTTTTGAAAAACCGCTTGGACTATCAGTTAGAAGAATAGTCGTCAGAAATTCTAGAAAAAAAGGTTTGTTGATTTCCATTGCGAACCTCGCTTTTATTTTATATTTTTTCTTTATTTGGCGCCACGTTCTTTGACGATTTCATCAATGGCTTCAAGCACAGAATCAAAAGAAGCTTGCTCTAGCATGCCGGGATAAGAATAGAAAAATTCAAAGTCTTTGCCTAAAAATAGAGAGGTTGGAAAACCAGTGACGCCAAATTTGCTGGCGAGAACCCCCTCGGTATCGAGATAGACATCAAAATCATAACCACCCTTTTCAATGTAGTTTCTAACCGTCTCGGCATCTTCGCCAACGCTGATTGCAACGACTGTGATGTCGTCGCGCTTGTCCATTTCATTTAGAAGTGGCATTTCTTCAACGCAAAAGCCACACCATGTCGCCCAAAAATTGAGTATGATGGTCTGACCTTCGTACTGATATAAATTGGTTTTGGAACCATCAAGTGCTGTAAGTTCAAAATCTTCAACGATAAAAGGTACAGATTCAGTAGTCGCATCAGTAGACTCTGCTGATGCGTCACTATTTGTAGAAGTTGTCGATACCGTCGATGTTTCTGTTGTGCTTGTATCAACCGCATTGTCCTTTTGACAAGCGGTCAAAGTTAAAAGCATTAAGACGGCTAGAAGTATAGCGGCATTTTTTTTGATAGTTATTAAAGACATAGGATCTCCTTTCGAGAATTAGCTAAATGTTCCAGTCACTTTCAATAACCAGTTTGAGAGGTGTGTCATTTTGTCGAAAAATATTAATAGGCCTATGACGATTAGAAAAAGACCTGCAATACGATTCAACTGTTTGGAGTATTTGGTTAGATGGGCAACTTTAGTATCAAAGAAATTGAGAAAGATGGACGTCAACAAAAATGGAACGGCCATTCCCATCGAATAGATGAATAGAAGTCGAACACCTTCTGAGACATCTTTGCTAACTGCAGCCGTGGAGGCTAAAATTGCACCCAGGATTGGTCCGAAACAGGGGGTCCAACCAAATGCAAAAGCCATACCAATGGCGATTGCGGAAAGAAAAGTGACGTTTGTACGCGCTTTTGTCTTTCGATAGTCTCTAGTCATGAAACTTAGTTTGATAAATCCAGCCATATAAAGGCCGAAAAACACGATGAAGATGCCACTGATTTTAGAGAGCAATTGCTTATTTTGTGCGAACAATTGTCCAATAAAGCTGGCGGAAATCCCCATAATCATGAATACTATCGTAAAGCCTAGGATGAATCCCAAAGTCTGAAGGATTGCTTTCGTACGTTTTTTAATGCTTTCATCCGCTTCAAAACTACCGCTTAAGTACATGATATAGGCGGGTACCAATGGTAATAGACACGGTGAAAAGAAAGATAGAAACCCTGCGGTAAAGGCTGTCCAATAACTGACTTGTAAAAACATATGTCACCTCACACCTACTATTTAGATAATCTAAGTATAACTGATGTCAAAGTGCCTTTCAACTAAGTAAATTCAAATTGCGAACCTTTTGGAATTTGGTCACAGAAGGCACTGGAAAAACAGTGTTAATTACAGTACAATAGAGTTATAAAACATTTGATAGGGGTCTATCAACGG
Organism: Peptostreptococcales bacterium; assembly: GCA_038246775.1. Classification (GTDB taxonomy): domain Bacteria; phylum Bacillota; class Clostridia; order Peptostreptococcales; family Acidaminobacteraceae; genus Fusibacter_C. Next base: position 23,418 of record JBBRVO010000001.1, read on the forward strand.
AGGTCGTCAGTGGAAAATTATAAAATTACGCGCAAAGGCTTTATGGTTATGGCTGTTTTGACAGTTTTAGCCATCACATCTTTGTTAAAAGGCTCAATCTTTCTTGCTGTATTTAGTTTTGTCCTATTTTCATGTTTATTGGCAATCACTCTTTATGAGGTTTTTTTAAATAAATAAGGAAATTGGATTTATGCATTTTCCTCAAATAATAATCGATTTGTATTTAAAACAAAAATAAAAAAAATACTAGAGATGGCACTCTAGTATAAGGAATGACAGGAACAATTTAAACATTTGAGCATGTAACATAGGGATTTACAGAGGGAGGTACAACTCAAATGAAAAAATCGTCTTTCATTACTATCAATTTTAGCATAAATAACGCGTCACTTTCAACATCAATCAACAAAAATGTGAATATAAATCGAAGTAGGGTATAAATTAATTGATTTATAGACTAAGAAAGAGGTAAATTTCAACTATGAATAGTGTCCTGATCATTTCAAAGGATTTAACGTATATAAAAAATATAGCCCGTCGTATCTCGCAGCATAAATACAAGATTGAACAAGCGAAGGATTTGAATGCGGCCATCGAAATTTTCGAGAAGGGTCCCATAGATATCGCTATCGTGGATTCGGCGAGTGAAGAATCAGATAAGATGATTCTGACACATATAAAAAATCATTTTCCCAAGACGATTCGTTTTTGTGTCTCAGATGTACAGATGAATCTTGAACATTATATGCCCAAAAAGATGAATAATTCTCAAATTCAGTGCAATAAGAGTATGTCCATAGACGAATTATTTAGCCTCATCGATAAAGTCATTGAGATTGACGCTAAGGTCAAAAATAAAAATTTGATCAACCTTATGCCAAGTCTGAAACATTTGCCGACGATACCTCACGTTTATTTTGAAATGACGCACATGATCATGAACAACGCCTCTGTTGAAGACATCACTAACAAACTTGAAGAAGACCCTGCCATAACCTCCAATATACTCAAACTGGCCAATACGGCGTTCTATAATGCAAAGACGGGCTCAATCCGGCAAGCGATTATGTTTATTGGACTCATCAATGTTAAAAACATTATTTTAACCAATGCAGTTTTTGGCAATGATGGCCTTGATCCTAAAACACGCGATCTTCACTGGACTCACGTACGTTTGACCAATAAAATTTTAAATGCCTTTTACCAAGACGTCCTAGGAAAAAATCTCAATAACAACATTTCTTCCGTGGGATTGCTTCATGACATAGGGAGTATCGTGCTTATGAGCAATTTTCCGAAGGAATTTGATACCATCGTCAAAAGAGCGTCAGCCGATCCCACGCTCAATTTTCATGATCTAGAGCGCGAAGTTATCGGTTTCAGTCATGAAGAACTCGGGGGGTATCTTCTCGATTTATGGGGACTGCCATATCCGATTATCGAAGCGGCACTTTACCATCACGATCCGATGAATCCGAACATCATCAATCAAGAACTGGTGAAAGCAGTCCATCTTGCGAATCACTATGCTTGGAAGTCGATGAAGTACCTCAAATATGACAATTATTTAAATACCGAGGTGTTTGAATCATTAGGCATCACTGAGGCACAATTCGAGACTTATTTCAATTGATTGGAAAAAAATATAACTGAATTTATGGTCATCTGAAGTGAAATTTGATAATATAGACTTCGGATGACTATTTATATAATTTGCATAAGGATGAAGGGAGCAATATGATGACAAATAAAGTATTAGCGAAAGTCAATGGTAGAGATATTACCGAAAACGATTTAAATGTTTTTTTTCAAACACTTGGACAGCAAATTCAAGGCCAATTTCAAGGTGAACAAGGCATGCAGCGTCTTTTGGACGAGTTAATCTATCAAGAACTTTTCTATGCAGAAGCAGTCGATTCAAAACTTGATGAGACAGAAGCCTTTAAAATAGAATTTGACCGCATGAAAGATGGTTTGCTCAAACAATTTAACATCAAGAACCTCGTTGATAGCGTGACAGTGGAAGCGGCAGAAATAGAAGCTTTCTATAACGAAAACACGCATTATTTTGCTGGACAAGAACAAATTCAAGCGTCTCACATACTTGTCGATGCACTTGACGAAGCCAATGAAATCGTAGCTGAAATCGGGGGCGGTCTTTTATTTGAAGAAGCGGCTCAAAAGTATTCGAAATGCCCTTCTAAAGAACAGGGTGGCGACTTGGGCTTCTTCGGTCATGGGCAGATGGTACCAGAGTTTGAAGCAGTAGCATTTGAACTTAAACTCGATGAAATGTCTGCACCGATTAAGACGCAGTTCGGCTACCACATCATCGTCAAAACAGCAGAACAAGAAGCTGAAACACAACCACTTGACGCTGTAAAAGATCAAATTCGACACCAGTTATTGATTCAAAAGCAAAATTCTACGTATATTAATAAAGTGGAGACACTTAAAGAAAAATATACGATCGAAAAATTTTAGGGTTATTCTCCTTAAAAGGCACAACACTCAGGTTCACATGAGAAAGTCTCATAGAGCCTGAGTTTTTATTTAATTTTTACGTAAATAGGGAAGACCATTATAAAAGGTGAAAACAATGAAAAACAAATATAAGGCAACACGTATTGGGTTCTGGATTATTAGTAGTGTGAGTATTGCAATAATCGCTATCGTTTTATCTAACGGAGTCCTAAATGCACAACGACCCAATCCAGTCGTTTTGGAAACATCTGAACAGGAAATTCTGACAAGTGAAGACCTAGTAGAAGACCCTGACAAGGTACAAAAAGAGATGTTGTTTCCAGTCGGTCGCTTCGAAAAGACGATTCAAAAGCTCGTTTCAAGTGAACTAGATGGCAGATATCCAGGCACTGAAGGCAATACTCAAGCCATGGATTACATCCGAGGCGAGATGGTCAGAATTGGCCTCGATGCCCCATCGTTTGCAGAAAATTATCTCATGCCATTTGAAATGATTTTGCCTATGAAGCACAGTGCAACGGAAATGAGTCTGGCAGTCGGTGAGCGTCAGTATGCGTTTACATTTGGCGAAGATTTTAATGAATTTGTTGCTCGTGATTTTGCAAGGGGCATCGGATCTTTTGAAGGCCGATTTAAAATCATAGACGACCCTAATAGCTTATATGATTTTGAAAATATGGGAGATCCTGAAATTGTCATTTATACAGAAAATGCTATTTCTGGCGTTAGCTACGAAGCCTTGTTCGGTGAAATTATAAAGTCAGACCATCGCCCTAAAGTTATACTCTATGAGTCCTCACAACAAAATAGTGGCTATTTTGTTTTATCGCCCTTCTCTAGATTTGTCACTACCAATGACAACGTTGATGGGGTACTTATATACAGAATTTCTGAAGAGATTGTAAACCTATTGAAAGATAGTCCTGATGGCGTTTTAAGTTTCAAGACGGAAGTATCAATAGACACCCTAGAAACATCAAATGTCATCGGCATGATCGATGGCACTGGAGAAGAAGGTGTTGTAATCAGTGCGCATTTCGATCATCTCGGCAATAATTTCGATGGTTCATATAACCCTGGTGCGCTTGATAATGCATCGGGTGTCACGACGATGCTTGCACTAGCTGAGGCGATAAAAGAGACGGCAGACCCCGAAATGGACTATTACTTCATTGCTTTTAACGGCGAAGAAGAAGGTATGTATGGTTCAAGCAGTTTTGCGGCTGAAAAGCCACTTGATCCTCTTTTGTTCCAATGTTTTAACGTCGATATGGTCGGTGCATCTGGCAATGTGCCGCTGGAAATCAGTGCGACGGCCATTCAATCCGTTGCTTTACAAGAAAAGGCACTATTATTGGCCGATGCGATGCGCATTGAAACGTTTAAAAGCGATAAGGGGAGTAGCGATCATGTGCCACTGGAAAATGCGGGGTATGTAACCGTCAGCTTCACAGAACTTGACAAGCGTTTCTACCATACGCCAAAAGATACCGTGGAAAATTCGATTGATTTTATCAAAATGCAAAATGTCGCTTATTTCATCTATAGACTCGTATTTGAACGATAAATCGTTTATGATGGTGATAGAGCTATCAAAAAAAGGAGAGTGTGTTGTGCTTATAAAAGATTTTAAAATCGGTGAAGAAATTACAGGCTATTATCTTGTTAAAGCAAAAAACGTCAAGACGTCAAGTGCCAACAAACCCTATATTGATTTTACGCTCCAGGACATAACGGGCGAAGTCAACGCTAAGCTTTGGGATGTCAAAGGCGACGTTGAGACGATGTATAATCCTGGCGAAGTTGTTAAAATTATGGGAAGTGTGACGCAATGGCAGTCTTCCGTACAACTCAAATTAATTAAAATTCGCGGTCTATCACCAGAGGATGACGTGGATTTCAGCCAGTTTATCCCAACCGCGCCAATAGAAGCACAGTTAATGCTCGATGAAATTATGGGATTTGTGGGCGAAATGACATCTTTGGAGATTCAGCGTCTCGTTACGGCACTGATTGATTCGTACAAAACGGAGCTCTTATACTACCCAGCTGCAAAATCAAACCATCATGCCATCAAAGCGGGATTGCTCTATCATATTCTCAGAATGCTAAGATCTGGTAAAGCGCTTGGCGCTATTTATAAAAACGTCAATATGGATTTGGTCTATGCGGGTGTCATCTTACATGATATCGAGAAAATCAATGAAATGGATGCCACTGAAGTAGGCGTTGTAGAAGGGTACACCAAGGAAGGCCAGTTGCTGGGCCACATCATCATGGGCATTAAACGCATCGATCGCACGGCGGACTCACTGGGTATTGATCCAGAAATATCTCTGCTCATACAACATATGATTCTGACACATCATTATGAGCCCGAATTTGGTAGCCCTAAAAAACCGTTGATTCCCGAAGCCGAACTCCTACATTATCTAGATATGATCGATGCGAGGATGTACGACATGAACAAGGCGCTTAGAGAAATTCCGGATGAACAGTTCACTGAACCTGTATTTGTATTAGATAGACGTAGACTTTACAAATCAAAGTATAGCAGTTCGGAGACTTACTAAATAAAGAGGTCACTATGGAAAATTTAAAATGTGAAGTCTGTAAAAAAGAATTTAGTGAAATAGATCTAATTACAGGCCATGGGATTCATCATGAAATTGAGCGATTGATTCAGATGGATGTTCCGCAATGGGATGATACTAGGAAAATATGCAAAGATGATTTTAACTATTACAGAATGAAATATCTAACGGGCATTATTGAAGAAGAGCAAAGCAGTATTCAAAATTTAGAAAAGGCGGTATTAGATAGCATTCGTGAAAATGAAATCATTTCCATGAATTCAAATGATATGGCAAAAGAAAAGATGAGTGTTGGCGATCAATTGTCTGATAATATAGCGATATTTGGCGGTAGTTGGAAATTTATTATTTCATTTTTTGCGGTTTTATTTGTATGGATTCTTATAAATAGTCATTTCCTTTTAAAAAGCCCATATGACCCCTATCCTTTTATACTGCTAAATTTGATTTTGTCATGTACAGCGGCTATACAAGCACCTATTATCATGATGAGTCAAAATAGACAAGAAAAAAAAGATAGAATTAGATCTGAAAATGACTATAAAGTCAATTTGAAATCAGAAATAGAAATACGTACCCTTCACGATAAAGTGGATCATTTACTATTAGATCAATGGTCTAAAATGATGAAAATTCAGGAAATGCAAATTGAAATATTAGAAGAGATTAAAGAAAAAATCAGTAATAAAGAAGCATAAAAAAGAACTATAAAAAAGGTGTCATTAAAGCCAACGCTTTTAATGACACCTTTTTGCCGTTTGAAGATTATAGGTCTTTGTCAATGCAACACTTTTTGTATTTCTTGCCACTGCCGCAAGGACATGGATCATTTCTGCCGATTTTGTTTTCAATTCTAACAGTCACAGTATCCACATAGTTTTTCTTGATTTCTTTCATTTGTTCTTTTGTCAAGATGTCACTCCAAGTAGGAATGTTGTAAAGCCAATCTGCTTTTGCAACGTGCATGTTGTAAAAGAGTTTTTCGAAATCGATGGTGTGATTAAATTCTGATGCTTCGGTAATCGAATCGAGAACGATCTCTTCCTTCAAGCTCGTGTGGATGCCGTCGATAAATCCGATGGCGAGCATTGGCTCGAGTTCATAAAGTTCGCCGAAGGCTTCAAGTGTGCCTGTGATTTTATCGACATTGTCCGTCACTTTTTTGTTTAAAATATCTTCATAAATGACTTTTTCATGCGCTAAATAAGCATTCCAAAATTCGTCTGTCTGCTCTTGTGTTAATCCTTTACCCTCGAGGATCGCGTTCCATTGTTCAAATAAAGACATGTTTGCCCTCCTTGTAAAATTCAAATAAAAGTCTATCACACTCACTTAAAGGTTTCAACTCTAATATTTTTTTGTTATAATATCTTAGAGTACGGAGATATGAACGAGCGTGTTTGAAAGGGGATTTCAGTTATGATAAATTTCGATGAAGCATTAATGCGGTTTAAAGATGCACAACAACAGATGCATGCCCTTGGTTATTCCACGTCTATACTCTTTTGGGATGCCTCCACAGGTGCACCAAAGAGTGGCTCAGATGCAAGGAGTAAAGCGGTAGGCGTATTAAGTGGGTTTCAACATCAGAGCCTTGTCAACCCTGAGATGGCCGCTGATTTAGCGCTCTTGATGGAAAATTTGGATGCGCTTGATGCCATTGACCGAACAATGGTCGTTGACTCAAAAAAAGAATATGATAAAATGACAAAGATACCTCTGGATGACTACCAAAAATACAACGTGCTCATCTCAAAATCTGCGATGGTCTGGGAAGATGCCAAAGAAAAGTCGGATTTTGAAATATTTAAGCCCTACTTAACTGAGGTCATAGATTATCTGCTTAAATTTGCAGACTATAGAGGTTATGAAGGACACCCTTATAACTTATATATCGACGATTTTGAAGAGGGCATGACCGTGGATCAACTCAATGTCTTTTTCGATGAACTACGCGCGCGTATCGTGCCACTTCTTAAGAAAATTGCAGACAAAAACAAGCACATCGACACGGGGTTTCTATCCAGACATTATCCAAAAGACCTCCAGGACAAAGTATCGCGCGAGCTTCTCGGTTGGATGGGGTTCGACCTTGAGAGAGGGCAACTTAAAGAAAGTGTACACCCTTTTACCATGGGTGTCGACATTGATGACGTAAGATTGACGACGCACTATTATGAGGACGATTTTGCTTCTGCCTTGTTTAGCACGGCGCACGAAGGTGGCCATGCTATATACGAGCAAAACATTGACAAAAAACTTCAGGGGACAATTTTGGCGCAAGGCACTTCAAACGGCATTCACGAGTCTCAGTCGAGAATATTTGAAAACAACTTCTGCAAAAGTGAGGCGTTTTTAAGATTTTTCAAAGAAAAACTCGATGCGAAGTTCCCAGAACAGCTCTCAGATGTGAATTTTGACAGTTTTAACGCAGCGATTAACCGCGTTGAACCGTCGTTGATTCGCATTGAAGCGGATGAACTCACGTATTCACTTCACATTATGCTGAGATACGAGATTGAACTAGGATTGATCGACGGCAGCATCAAAGTGGAGAACTTACCGGCGGTCTGGAATCAAAAGGTACACGATTATCTAGGCATTACGCCACCAGATGATGCAAGTGGCGTGTTACAAGATGTTCATTGGTCAGAAGGCCTATTCGGCTATTTCCCAACTTACGCACTGGGCAGCGCCTACGCGGCACAACTCGCGCATCACATGTCGAAGACAATCGACCTTGATGCATGCTTAGGAAATGGAAATTTTGAACCTTTGACAAGATGGCTCAATGAGAACATCCATCGGTATGGCGCGCTTAAAAAACCAAATGAACTTATTCAGAGCATTACTGGTGAGCGATTGAATTCAAAATATTACTGTGACTATTTAGAAGCGAAATACACAAAGCTCTATGGTCTAAACTAGGAGGCAATGATGAACAACATTTTAAGAGGCAATTTATTGGTCGCACAAGGTGGCGGTCCAACGGCGGTCATCAACCAATCGATGGTTGGCGTTGTACTTGAAGCAAAAAAATACCCACAAGTTGAAAGAATCTACGGCGCGGTTCACGGCGTTGAGGGGATCGTCAACGAAGCATTTATGGACTTGACAAGAGAGACCGTTGCCAATCTTGAAGCGGTTGCTGCAACCCCTTCATCGGCACTCATGTCAACGCGTGTGAAACCTACAGCCGAATTTTGCGCGAAGATGTTTGAATCCATGAAAGCACATAACATTCGTTTCTTTTTCTATATCGGCGGCAACGATTCATCGGATACCGTTAGAATCGTCAATGAAGAAGCAAAAAGACAGAATTATGAGTTTAGAGCGGTTCATATCCCTAAAACAGTAGACAATGACCTCGTCATAAACGACCATACACCTGGTTTTGGTTCTGCAGCAAGATATGTCGCGTCGGCATTTGCCGGCATCAACTACGACAATAGAGCGCTTGAAGGCGTATATATCGGCGTCATCATGGGTAGACATGCTGGCTTTTTAACAGGCGCTGCAGCGCTTGGCAAAGTTTATGAAGATGACGGCCCACACCTCATTTACTTCCCAGAAAAACCATTTATCATCGACAATTTTTTAGCAGATGTTAAGGCGGTCTACGCGAAGTATGGCAGATGTATCGTCGCTGTTTCTGAAGGCATTCAAGATGAAAATGGCGAAGCCATCATCAGTAAGCTTCAAGAAAACATCGAAAAAGATGCCCATGGTAATGTCCAATTGTCTGGAACGGGTGCACTTGGTGATCTCCTCGTTGCAGAAGTAAAAGCTAAACTCGGCATTGGAAGAGTCCGTGCAGATACACTGGGTTACATGCAGCGTTCTTTCCTCGGCTGTGTCTCTGACGTGGATCAAAAGGAAGCGAGAGAAGTTGCCGAAAAAGCCGTTCAATTTGCGCTCATCGATAACAAAGACGGTTCTGTCGTCATAGAGAGAACGGGAGACTATGCCATCGATTTCAGACTTGTAGACCTTAAAGAAATTGCAGCACTCACTAAGTACATGCCAGCCGAATTTATGAATGAAGCGGGCAACAATGTAACGGAGGCGTTTATCAAATACGCGAAACCGCTCATTGGCAGTGGATTCAATCCTGGTGCGAGACTCAGATCGCCTATGATCGCACCGATTTTGAAAAAATAAAGGTGCTAGAATATAGGTGATAGAATACAGGCTGAGCAAATTTAGTGAAACAAATTAAGTGAAACAAATTAAGTTAAAAAAATAGGGGGCTGTCACAATGGGAAAGTTATTACCCAATTGAGATAGCCCCATTTTTTTAAAGGAAAGCATTGCCAATATAAACGTTCTTTAAGTATTTTTCTGCTATGTTGCGGGCTATTTCAAGCGTTTCTAAACGCGTTTTAGGCACATCGAGGAAATGTGCGGGGAAATAGCGACTGATATGAAGCGGTATGTCAGCATCTATATTGGCAAGCCAAAGACACAGTGACTCAAAGTCATCGAGATTGGAATTGAGACCGTCTATCAATAAATTTGTGACTTCTACATGCGTTTGCTTCGCGCATATTTCGATGGTTTTCAAGACGGGCGAGAGCGATCCGCCGCAGATGGGTTTGTAAAAAGTATCTGTCATGCCCTTAAGGTCTATGTTCATCGCATCTATGAACGGGAGCAGTTCAAGTAGTGGGGCTTCGTTGATATACCCATTGGTGACAAGCACGGTTTTAAGTCCTTTTTCCTGTGCTTTTTTGCTCATATAGAGAACGTACTCGTACCAAACTATGGGCTCATTGTACGTAAACGCAATCCCAATGGAACCATTTTGTGCTGCAAGGTCCAGAACGTGTGCATCAATGGCTGGAGCAACTGGACCATCGAATGCGACCAATGCATGATTTTGACAGAATTTACAGGTGAGGTTGCACCCAAAAGTGCCAATGGAAAAAATAGTTGACCCAGGAAAAAAGTGATTGAGCGGTTTTTTCTCTATTGGATCGTAGGCATATGAGACGACTTTGCCATAATTGGCGGTATATAAAATGCCATTATCATTAAATCGAACGTTACATAATCCACTTTGGCCCGATTTGATCTTGCATAAATGTGGACACAATTCACAAAGTATCCACCCATTTTTCTCTGAGCGCCAGTACCTGGCGACAACGGCGTTAACTTCCATAGCACACCTCCTTAGGCACCTTCATTTTACCACGCTTCAGCTTTTTTTTGAATAGGGGTTTTATTTATTTTTGCTTGCAATTTCAGGGCACCTATGACACTATATAGGTATTGATTATCGATGACGCTCGGCATAGGAGGTGCATATGTTACTTTCATCTTGTTTAGAAGGAATAGATTATAAAATCGTAAAGGGTGATGTTGACCTCGAGATTGATAGCATCGCATTGGACTCGCGAGAAGCGCTAAAGAAGTCACTTTTTGTAGCGATCTCTGGATTCGCCGTGGATGGACATAACTATATAAGTAAGGCAATAGCAAATGGCGCAGTTGCCATCATCGTGGAAAAAGACGTCGAAATCGACGCGGATGTCACATGCATCAAAGTGGAAAATTCGAGATTGGCACTTGCGTGTGTTTCAGCAAATTTTTACCACAACCCAACGCACAAACTTAACTTGGTGGGCATCACAGGGACAAATGGCAAGACGTCCATCAGTTATTTTATAAAAGCACTGCTAGATAGACAGGCAAAAAAAACAGGCGTCATTGGAACGATGGGCACTTTGATTGGCACGCGCAAAATAGAAACGCCAAATACGACGCCGGAATCGCTCACACTTCAAAAGATTTGCAATGAGATGGTGACAGAGTCAGTGGCATATTGCCTAATGGAAGTTTCTTCACACGCACTTGACTTAAATCGCGTGTCATTTTGCGCTTTTAAGTCGGGCATCTTTACGAATTTGACGCCGGATCATCTTGAACTTCACAAGGATATGGCACACTATTTTGAGGCCAAGGCAAAACTGTTTGATATGACACAGCGCACAAATATTATCAACGCAGACGATGTTTATGGGAAGCAGCTCATCGACCGATTAAAAACGCGCGCGCTCGTCGAAACGTTGACTTACGGGTTAACAGATGGCTCGGATGTTTATGCGACAGATATTCAGTACAGTTCGGACCATTCAATTTACAACGCGGTTACACCGGTGGGGCAAATTCAGATACGCGTTAACATACCTGGAGAAATCTATGTGTATAATTCGCTTGCAGTCGTCGCGTGGGGCGTTTCAGAAGCATTTAGCCTCGAGGACATAGCTGAGGGCATTGACGCACTGAAGCACGTTAAAGGACGCTTTGAGACGGTGTATGAGGATGAAACGCGCAAAGTCGTTATCGATTTTGCACATACAGAAGACGGTCTTGAAAAAGCCCTTGATGCACTACGGCCCTTTACAAAGGGAAGGTTGCTCTTAGTCTTTGGGGTCTATGCGGCACCAGGGGCACTCGGCATTGATAAGCGTACCGCCATGGGAAAAGTGGCAGCACTCAAATCAGATCTTTGTTTTGTAACTTCCGACAACCCAAAGGAACAGGATCCAAATGCGATTATCGCAGATGTCGTGAAGGCCGTTGAATCCCAGAATGGCAAGTATGTGGCTATTGTTCACAGACAAGAGGCGATCGAACGGGCACTTGAATCCATGGCAGATGGGGACGTCCTACTAATATCTGGCAAAGGCCACGAAACGGCGCAAGTGATCGGCAAAGTGGACATACCCTTTAACGAAACGGAAATCGTCTTAAACAAAATGAAACAAATCAATATGAGGCAATAGTGCATTCATTTTAATAATAACAGTTCGAAACGCAGGAAGGTGAAAATATGTGTGGATTCGTCGGATATACCCACATCGATAGTAAAGATGACGGGCAAATAATCAGAAAAATGACTGATGCCATCAAACATCGTGGACCAGACAGTGATGGCATTTACAGCGATGATAAAGTATCTTTGGGCTTCAGGAGGCTCAGTATTATAGACCTTTCAGAGGTTGCCAAACAACCTATGTTCAATGAAAAAGAAGACATCGTCCTCGTATTCAACGGTGAAATTTACAATTATCTAGCCCTTAGAGAAGATTTATTGGCAAAAGGGCATCAGTTCCACAGTCAAACAGACAGTGAAGTCATCCTCCACGGTTATGAAGAATATGGCGTGGAGATACTTGGCAAACTGCGGGGCATGTTTGCATTTTCCATCTGGGATACGACACGTCAAAGACTATTTATCGCTAGGGATTACTTTGGCATCAAACCGCTCTATTATACTCAAAATACAAAGGACGGCTCGCTATTATTCGGTTCGGAAATAAAATCGTTCCTTCAAAATCCAAACTTTAATAAAGAACTCAATAAAGATGCGCTGAGACCTTATTTGACATTCCAATATTCCTCAATGGAAGAGACTTTTTTCAAAGGCGTATTCAAATTGAAGCCCGCCCATTACCTCATGTTTGAAAATGACAGTTTGCATACGGTGCCGTATTGGCACACTGAATTCAAAGTGGAAAAGAACGACCTCAAAACAAATGTGGAACAGATTAAAAAAATACTCAAAGAATCGGTTGACTATCACAAAATAAGCGACGTCAAGGTTGGCTCATTCCTATCTGGCGGCGTGGATTCCAGTTATATCACAGCGCTATTAAAGCCAAACAAGACTTTTTCAGTGGGTTTTGAGGAATATGAAGCCATGTTCAATGAAACCCATTTGGCAGAAGAGTTGTCACAGCTGCTCGGCATAGAAAACCACAAGAAAATTATCACAGCGGACGAATGTTTTGATGCGCTGCCGATCATCCAGTATCATATGGATGAGCCACAATCCAATCCATCATCTGTACCGCTTTACTTTCTAGCTGAACTTGCTCGCGAACATGTAACGGTGGTGCTTTCAGGTGAAGGCGCCGATGAGATTTTTGGTGGGTATCCGTGGTATCAAAATTCGCCGGCGATTGACGCGTATGAGAAAATACCGTTTGGACTGCGTCATGTTTTGTCAAACGCGGCAAAAGGACTTCCGAAAAACAAAGTGACCAACTTCATCGTTAGAGGCGGCGTACCCGTTGAAGAAAAGTTCATTGGCGAAGCTAAAGTATTTGATGAAGCAGATGCACTGGCGGTATTAAAGCCAGCCTATCAAAATGGGCCAAGTGTGAGAAGTATTACGAAAGCCATTTACGACAAAGTTAAAAATGAAGATGATCTCACAAAGATGCAGTATCTAGATTTAAATCTTTGGTTACCGGGAGATATCCTATTAAAAGCCGATAAAATGAGCATGGCGCACTCACTTGAACTGCGCGTCCCATTTCTCGATAAAGAAGTGATGAAACTCGCTGCAACGCTTCCGAGCAAACAAAGGGTTAACAAAGAAAATACGAAATACGCCCTTCGAGTGGCGGCAAATGAAATGCTTCCAGAAGCATGGGCAAAAAGGCCGAAGCTCGGATTCCCAGTGCCAATTAAATATTGGATGAAAGAAGAAAAATACTACAATTTGATTCGGTTAGAATTTGAAAGCTCTGAAACAGGGGAGTTCTTTGATCAAAAGATTTTACTTCATTATCTTGAATCACATTATAAAGGTACAAAAAACTATGCAAGATACATTTGGACCGTCTATGTGTTTTTGATTTGGCACCGTCAGTTCTTTGGAGAAAATTAAGTGGGAGGACATATGAAACACGACTTTTTACCAATCATTCTCGGTACGGATAGCAATGCCTACGGCATGGCAAAAGCTTTCCACATGGCCTATGGCATCAAAAGTTTAGTCGTGGGTCAAGGTGCGCTTTTTACCACTTCAGGTTCAAAAATTTTAGAAGTAAAGATCATTCCTGGCTTTTCAAATCCCGACAGGTTTTTGGAACATTTAGAAGCAGTTGCTACTGAACTAAATGGCGCATATAAGCACTTGATACTCATCGCGAGTAGTGATGGGTATGTGGAGCTTATCGTGACTAACAAAGAGGCGTTATCCAAAAATTTTATCGTGCCATTTATTGATGCTAAGTGCATGCAGACACTCAACTCAAAAGAGGGCTTTTATGAAGTCTGTGAGAAACACGGTTTGAGTTATCCGACGACGCGCGTGATATCACCTGTTGATTTGGAATCGCTTGACGTCATAATTTCAGAATTGCCATTTGGCTATCCACTCGTTTTGAAACCGTCAGATAGCATGCGCTATTTTGAAGCGACGTTTGAAGGTAAGCAAAAGGCGTATATCATAGAAACGCCTGAAAGACTAAAAGACACCATCCAAACGGTCTATAAATCCACTTATGATAAAGCCTTGATTGTACAAGAATATATTTCAGGTGATGACACCGCGATGCGCGTTTTAAACTGCGTGTCAGGTCCGGATGGCAAAGTGAAGCTCATGTGCCTTGGTCAACCATTGCTTGAAGACTGTACACCAACTCTTGTCGGCAATTATACTGCGATTATCGATGCATATGATATGGCAATTTTTGAAGCGTACAAGCAATTTCTTGAAGGCATCGGCTACATTGGATTTTCAAACTTCGATATGAAGTACGACGTTAATTCGGGCAAATTCAAAGTCTTTGAAATCAATCTCAGACAAGGACGCAGTAGCTTCTTTGTGACGGGAAGCGGTTACAATCAAGCCGCTTATCTAGTAGATGCTTTCGTGTATCAGACGCCAATTGAAACCGTCTATGCTGATAAGCCGCATTTATGGCTTGGTATACCAAGTCGACTTTTGATGAAATATTTGACGGATAAAAAACTAAAGAAACGCGTCGAAAATTTGATCATGACGCAAAGTGTCAGTACGACCCTCTATTATTCAAAGGATTCGAACCTCAGACGCAATTTTAGAGTCTATCGCTACTATCACGGCTATGTGGAAAAATACAAAAAATATTTTGTCAAAAAGAGTTAATAGCCATTAAAGTGCGCCTATGTGCATTTACAAATTATAAAACTAAGGAGGCAGGGCATGCCAATACTAAATATTGCAGATGAAAGTGCCGTCGAGCGGTATCAATCATTTGTAAGAAATTCTGCCTTTGCCACGGCAACACAAGATATCAATTGGGCAATCGTCAAAAAAGGCTGGGACAGCGCACAGGTTTACGTCGAAAGAGACGGTGAAATCATAGCGGCAATGTCCTTGGTGATCAAACGCATGGCTGGTTTTTCTCTGCTATACGCGCCAAGGGGGCCAGTGGCAGATCCACATGATGTGACGAAACTTCAGTTGCTTATGGATGAAGTGAAGGCCTATGCGAAGGCAAACCGCGCTTTTGTTCTCCGGTTTGATCCTGAAACGGTATATGATGAAGATTTAGTCACACAGTATCAAGCACTTGGTCTCATCGTTAAAGGACGCGGCATCGATAAGAACGCATTAATTCAACCACTTTACAACATGATATTGAACCTGGTGGGTGAAACAGAGGAGAACTTACTGGCGCGTTTCAGCCAGAAAACGCGCTACAACATCAATTTATCAAGACGAAAAGGCGTCACAGTCTCTTACGGGACGACTGAAGAAGCGCTTAAAATATTTTATGATCTCTATGAGATCATGTCGGTTCGAAACCGTTTGGTCATAAGAAGTTTATCGTATTTTCAAGATATGATGCGTGCTTTTGAAGGGCGAATCAGAATCTACTTGACCAGTCACGAGGGCGACTATTTATCTGGCGCCGTCGCAATCATGTACGGCGACAAACTATGGTACATCTACGGAGCGAGTTCAAATGAAAAACGCAACTTGATGCCCAACTACTTAATGCAGTGGGAGATGATCAAGTGGGGGCTGGAAAACGGCATTCAGCGTTATGATTTTGGCGGGATATTTGAATTGGATAATGAAGATGGTTTATATAAATTTAAAGAGGGCTTTTGTCGAGAAGAAGGCGTTACCGAACTTATCGGAGAAGTCGACAAAGTTTACAAACCATTGGTTTATAAATTGTTTACCGAGGTTTATCCGAAATTACAGAAACTCAAAATCAAATTGCTTAGAAACGGATAAAAGCATTAAATTTTAGGAGAGAATTCATGAGAAGAAGAAAAAGTCAATTTCCATTCAAACCAATTTTGGCTGTCATCGTTATCGCCTTACTTGGAGTGATGCTGTTCAATAGTGGACTGCTTGTCAAAATTGGTTTGTTGAAAGGTAACATTCCAGATGATATTGGGATTGATCCCAATGACCCGCGCGTTATAGAAAAAGTTGATGCAGCTGTAGATCGTAGCCTCGTCAAGGATACTGTGAACAAACTTATAAATTTGATAACTGGTGACGTTGAGCAAGGCGTAGTGACCGTTTACGCAAAGGATAAAGCGAATGCATTTACTTTATCTGGCTTCACCTTTGAACTACAAGATGCCATCACAAAAGAAGTGCTGGAGACGTTAGTGACGGATGCGCAAGGTATGGCAACATCCATTAAGGTGGATTATAAACAAGCGTATCGAATCGTTCAAACCGGAGCAAACGCTCAATATACCCAGGCGGATACTGAAATCGTCATCGAGATGAAAGCGCCAATTATGGAACTACATTTTGATCAAACGATTAAACCATATATTTTAAAATACTCGAGAAATGACGATGGAACCGTACTGATCACAGAGATGAACCTTAAAGTGCCAGTGCTTCTTCAGACGCCAGAACTTCCAAATGGCTGTGAAATTACAGCACTTACCTCACTTATCAATTTTTATGGAGACCCCATCAGTAAAGTGGTTTTATCTGATCAATTTTTACCAAAAGCGCCCTTTTATAAAAAAGGCGATAAAGTATACGGCGCAGATCCAAATTTAGCTTTTTCAGGTGATCCCAAAGATGCAGGCGGTTGGTTTGTCTATGCAGCGCCAACTGTTAAAGCAGGGCAAGACTATTTTGCGTCCGTATCAAGCAACCTAAAGGTAACAGACCTTACGGGAAGCAATCAGCAACAGATTATGGATTATGTGATGCAGGGTATTCCTGTAGCGGTTTGGGCAACACGCGATCTCAGCTTGGCCAAGTTTGGTTATGGTTGGTATCTAGATGGTACGGAGACGTATTTCGATGCGGCCTCAAACCTTCACTGCATGGTGATCTACGGGGTTGTTGATGAAAAACTTTACGTCATGGATCCACTTCAAGGCAGCATGATTTATGATCGTGCGACTTTGTTCCAGAGCTATGAAAGCTTAGGGAGCAGAGCCATGGTCGTGGAGGACACAGTCAATGAATAGCATGAAGCTCGGTATCGTAGGTGGTATGGGACCAATGGCGACTTCGATGTTCTTTGAACGCATCATAGAGAGAACCGATGCAAGTTGCGATCAGGAACATTTAGACATCGTCATACTAAACCATGCCACTATGCCAGACAGAACTGAAGCCATATTATCTGGTGATTATGATGATTTTTTAACCAATATGAGAAGGGATTTAGAAATTTTGGAGCGCATTGGTGTTTCCAATATTGCGATTCCCTGCAATACATCACATTTTTTCATGAGTCAAATGAAAGAAATGACGGGTGTTCCAATCATCAATATGGTAACCGAGACGGCAGATGAAGTCCTTAAACGCTATGGAAAGGGCACACGCGTGGGCATATTGGCGACAAATGGCACTATCCACACGGGTACTTATGAAAGTGCTTGTGAGGCGGTGGGACTCGTTTTTATAAAACCGGAAACTAAGTTGCAAGAGAAAGTGATGCAAGTAATCTATGACATTAAAGCGAATTTGCCCATCGATGTCGACGCTTTTGAAGCCATTGTGCAACATATGATTTCAGACATGCATTGTGATTGTGTGATTTTGGCGTGTACGGAGTTGTCTCTCATTAAAATCGGCTCGGATATTGCAGTCTTTTGCATCGATGCAATGGACGTTTTAATTGAAAAATCGATTCTCTATTCAGGCAAACAACTCAAAGGCAAACTCAATTTATAGCGTTAAAAAAACTGACCGAAATACAAGTAGTCGTTACGCCACCTTTTAAACTGAGGGTCAAATATAAACAGAATACGAGAAAAGCGCTTCTTTGGATTGATTCACCCAAAGGAGCGCTTTAACTTTTAAAAATAACAATGATTAATAACGAGATACGTGAATGTCACTACATAATCTCTTTGTTAAAATGTCCTCTTGTATCCGTGTCCTGATTAAAGACAGATTTATCGATAGCGCCATTTAATTTGCCTAAGGCCTCAATAATGGTTTTCGCAACCTGCTCTTTAGATTCAATTGTGAAATTTAATCTAAATGCCTCAATGCCTTTTATGCTTTGCAGCTCATCTAAAAGATTTAACGTCTTTCCATTTAGGAGCGTCACCGTACAGTCGTTATGCGTCATGATCGGGAACGTTCCGTGCTCATCTTTTAACTCATAGCGCTTCGTTCTACAAACACCGCATTGATTCATTTTTTTCAGCGGACAATATTTTGTGAACATCATAGGCGCCTTGCCATATACCACCATTTCTAGTGCCGGATAGCCGTCATTTTCCTCATAATAGGCCGTCATTAAATCTTCAATTTGTCTCTTATTCATTTCATAAGATAAAGTAACGCGTTTCGCACCTAATTTATAGAGTTCATAACAGCTAGTAGCATTAACCACATTTAGAGAATAGTCCGTAACAAAAGGATTTGTTTTTTTATAGTGATAAATGCCGCCATAGCCTCCGATGAGGAGTTGTCCTTCTAGTGCCTTATAACCGTTTTGGTTTCTTCTAACAACATTTTCAAAATAGATTTCTTTAATGCCACCAGCCACGCAAGCATCATACTGTTCCTGAGTCGTTACAGAGGCTGTAAGTGCTGGAATTTTAGGGACAAAGCTTAATTTTTCTTTTGCTTTAGGCGCCTTAGTTCTTTTCTTTTGGCTATTAAGCTTTAAGTCATAAAGACCCTGTACAAGCTCTCTTCTTGCTGTATTTAACAGTTTAGCTGGAATGAATGCATTACATGCCTCAAAATCAACATGATTCAGTTCGAATATCGTATCGCTTAATCTCGAAAGTTGTTTGATGACTTGTTCTTTTGTTGTTGGATGATTGATGGCTTCGCCTAGTATTTCCTCGCCTTCATATAAATAATTAACGCCTAAACCCTCGGCCTCTATGATCAGCTTTGAATTTGGAGAGGCATGCACTTTAACATCTAGGTTAAAACGCCTAAATTCTTTTTCCAGAGAGGACTCTAATGCTTTGTAATAGCTATAATCCTTCGTTATATAGACCAAATCGCCCTTAGACAACTTTTCTTTGACTTTGATATAGCAGACGGTCTCTGCTTTGTTGATTAAGTTGTCCTCTTTATCGTAAAGTTTTACAACATTTAGAATAACGTCTTCATCGTTATGACTTATTCTGATAATATCGTTTTGATTTAAAGGTCGCGTAAGGGTTATTTCATACATATTGTTAACGATTTTGCTAATTCTCCCAATTTCATAACCGACGTTATTGGGCCTTAAAATATTTGTAATATCTTTGGGATCTTCGTGAAACAAATAGCCTTTCGTAAAGGTTCTATTAAACGTTTTGCTCAGATTTTCTTTATCTGCATCAGTTATTTTATGATCTAAGGCCATGCGATATTTTGACACAACATTGGCAACATACGCTGGCTCTTTCATGCGACCCTCTATTTTTAAAGAATCAATTTCTTTTAAATCATCAATAAAATCGATTGTATTTAAGTCCTTAGTAGACAAAATATAGTTTTCCCCTAGAGTTGTACCCGTTGTTTGATCCATGATTTCATACCTCTTACGACATGAACCAACACACCTTCCGCGATTGCCACTGCGATAGCCAATTAACCCAGACATGAGACAATTTCCTGAATAAGAGACACATAAAGCACCGTGAACAAAAATTTCCAGTGGTATTTTAGCGATTCTTTTGATCTCTTTTACTTTTTCAATCTCAACCTCGCGGGACAAAACCACTCTTTTAGCACCGAGTTCTTTAAATAATAAAGTACCGTCTAAATCGTCTATGCCCATTTGAGTGGAACAATGTACTTCCATATCAAGAAAGTTTTTAACGATATAATCGAAAGCAGCAAGATCCTGGACGATAATGCCATCAACACCGATTTCGTTCAACGCGTGCATCTGCTCTTTCATTTCTTCAGTTTCGGTTTCGAAAATGATGGTATTCATTGTAACATAGATTTTTATTTGCCTCAGGTGTGCATACTGGACAGCCTCTTTTAATGATTCTAAATCAAAATTAGATGAGTAGGCACGTGCACCAAATTTTTGCATGCCTAAGTATATGGCATCACAACCATTAGAAATTGCAGCTTTTAAAGCGTCCATATTTCCTGCCGGCGCTAATAATTCAGTCATTTTTTCCTCCATACGACGCGCTTCTTAGCGCTAAGTGCTTATAATTTGTTAGCCTCTATTATAAAATAATTGTCTAAATTTGTCACAGTAGAATTATAACAAGTCACACTGCATAACACAAGAAAAGTTCCCAAAACAATGATCGCCGATTTAGGATAGTTGTATATAAATTCAAAAGGTTGGGGTTTGATTCTATTGGAAAGGTGGTACATATTAAAATAGTGGTTTGAAACACCACACGTTTTATCAGGAGGTAGTATGATTTCACAATCGATTTCTCAAACAATCACCAAACAAAGAGAACTGTTTCGAAGTGGCTTGACGCGTCCTATCAAGTTCAGACTCGAGCAACTTGAAAGTCTCAGACAGGGTATTTTAAAGTATGAATGCGACATAATAGAGGCGTTGAAGCTAGATTTAAATAAACCTGAATATGAAGCTTATACGACTGAGGTCGGTATCGTACTTCATAGTATTAGCCATATATCCAAAAACCTTGAAAAGTGGGCAAAGGTTAAAGTGGTTAAAACGCCGATACAATTGGCACCTGCAAAAAGTACGATCAAATATGAACCGCTAGGTGTTGTACTCATCGTTGCCCCATTTAATTACCCATTTCAACTACTAATTGAGCCACTTCTTGGCGCTATAGCTGCTGGCAATACGGCCGTTTTAAAACCGTCCGAATATACGTCACATACAGAAGCAGTCATTATGAGGCTTATTAGCGAGTGTTTTAGCGCGGATTATATCAAAGTCATTACTGGTGGTCGAGATGTTTCTGAGGCATTGTTTAAAGCGCCTTTCGATCATATTTTCTTTACGGGAAGCGTTCAGACGGGTAAAGCCGTCATGATGGCCGCCGCGGAAAATCTTACCCCCATTACACTAGAACTTGGTGGGAAGAGTCCGACAATCGTCCACAAGGATGCAGACATAAAGATGGCAGCACTTAGAATCACTTGGGGTAAATTTATGAATGCAGGACAAATTTGCGTTGCGCCTGATTATGTCTATGTACATAGAGATGTTGAGCATCTTTTCATCGATGAAGTATTGAAGTGTATCCACTCCTTTTATGGGGCATTTCCAGTAAAAAGCCCTGATTATTGCAGGATTGTGAATGACAAGCACTTCAATCGCATTGTCTCACTGATTGACCACGACAAAGTGGTCATTGGGGGGCAGTACGACCTCGAACAAAAGTATATTGCGCCAACCGTTATGAAAAATGTGACGTGGGACGATGCCGTGATGCAAGATGAAATATTTGGACCGATTATGCCAATACTCGTCTATGACTCTATTGAAACGGTCATCGATACGATCGCACAAAAGCCAAAACCATTGGCCTTATATGTATTTTCAGAAAGTGAAAGCCTACAAGAATACCTAATGGATCAGATTCCATTCGGCGGTGGTTGTATCAATGATACCGTCTTGCATGTTGCATCACCTTATCTACCGTTTGGCGGCACTGGAAATTCCGGCATGGGCGCTTACCATGGTGAGACGAGTTTCAAAACGTTTTCACATCAAAAGAGCATACTAAAAAAATCTTCTGTCTTCGAACTAAAGGTGCTTTATCCACCCTACAAAAACAACATACAATGGATTAGAAAAATATTTAAGTGATGTGATGTGCGTACAAATAAAGCTCAAACATTGAGAGGTTTCTCATGTTTGAGCTTTTAAATTTTAGTTTGCAGTATTGTCAAGATTAGATGATTTTATAACCGACACCCCAAACCGTTTCAATTAGAGGTGTGCTAGGCGATAAGGCCTCAATTTTTTCGCGTATGCGCTTAACGTGGACCGTAACAGTAAACGCATCACCGAGGGAGTCGAATTTCCATACGCGCTCGTAAATCTCCTCTTTCGAAAAGACGCGTCCGCGATGTTTAGCCAGTAAAAGAATAATCTCAAATTCCTTCGGTGTCAATTCAAGAACTTTTCCTGAAATGGAGAATACCTTTGTCATCTCATTGATGACAAAATCTCGAATAATGAAATTTGAGTCATCAAAAGTTGAACCAGACGTATTTTTCATCTTGCTGTACCTGCGTAATTGTGCTTTGACTCTGGCAATGAGTTCATTGGTACTAAATGGCTTAGTTAAATAGTCATCCGCACCGACGCCGAGTCCCAAGACGATGTCCATGTCCTGGTTTTTTGCAGAGACGATAATGATGGGAATATCTTTGAGTGACTGAATCTTTTTGCAAATGTCGATGCCGTTGCCATTTGGCAGCATCAAATCAAGAATGACGAGAGAAGCACCTTCAAGGAGTGGGATTATGCGCGTGATATCCCCTGTGGACTCAATGACGACTTCGTAACCGTTTATTTCTAGATAGTCTTTTTCCAATCTAGCAATGCTTTTATCATCTTCGACGATCAATATTTTTTCCATGTTTACCTCGCTTTTTATTGGGTCTGTCAATCAAACGCCTTAAGGCGGATGGAAATGGTGAGACCGTGAGAATCGTTGGCTGATGCAGATATTTTTCCGCTATGAGCGGCTATGATTTCTTTGCAGATACTGAGCCCAATGCCACTGCCCATAATATCGAGGTTTCTCGATTTGTCGGAACGATAAAAGCGCTCAAAGATATGTGCTAAATCATCTTCTTTTACACCGATGCCGTTGTCGGAGATGTTGATAAAGACACCATCGTCGTCCTGATTGGCAAGTATGATAATTTCAAGGGGTGAACCATTTCTATATTTAATTGAATTTTCAATGACGTTGATAAAGACGCGCATGAGCTTCTCTGGATCAACTTCTACACGTGTGTCTTTGATGATAAAGTGTAGGGAGAGCTTACCGCCGATCTTTGTCACATCGCTTTCAAGTTCGTCCACACAATCTGTCAGAAAGTTCTTTAAGTTGACGATTTGTTTGTTGAGTTTTATGCTACCAATATCGAAGCGCGTAATCTCAAATAAGTCATTGAGCAAGCTTTCAATCATGTAAGTCTTGGATTCAATGGTCTCTAAGTATTCTCTTTGCGTTTCTTCGGTGCGAGCGACGCCATCTTTCAGGCCTTGCACGTACCCTCTAATCGAGGTGATAGGCGTGCGAAGATCGTGTGAAATATTTGCAATAAGTTCCTTTTTCTCAATTTCCAATATCTTTTGTTTTTCAACAGAGGTTTCTAGCGAGCGACGCATACTCTCAATGCTTTCTGCGAGTTCGTAAAAATCATCTTCCTCTTCATATAAGAGTTTTGCGGATAGATTGCCTTTTCGAATTTCGTTGGTAGTAAAGGTCAATCTACGGATGGCGCGTTTAATGGGGTTTGAAATCCAAGCGAGTAAAACAGCCAGTAAAATCAAGTTAAAGGCACCATAGAGCACAAAGAAAACTTGTTCAAACACCTTATACGCAACTTCGAGGCGTGTGCTATCGATCTTCAACCTTACATCTATCGCGCCACCGCTTAGGCGTTCAAAGTGATGGTGTTTGAGAGAGTATTGGATATTATTTGGTTCCTCGGTGAGATTGCCAAAGAGCCACTTTTCTAAAAAACTCAAATTTGCTATTTCTTCATGATAGGTAGTAAATTTAGGCACGTTATTTTCTGAAACTTCTAGGATCAAAAATGTTGAGCTGAAGTGTGAGACGGCGTATTCTTTGAATGGTTCAGTCAAAAAAAATTCAGGTGAATTGGTATACGGATGGACATAAGTTTCAAATTCGCTGGAAATACTTGAAAAGTTGTCAAATATATCGTAATAAGTATCGAAAAAGTGGACAATATTCAGCGTGTCGCTTAAAAAATTGTTGGTGATCACCATCGTGAATATTGCCGGTAAGAGCACTAAAAGCACGAGTGATATGATAAACTTGTTCTTTATTTTCATGTTTAAACCTCATAATGACATTAAAGCGTAAAATACGCCCTTAATTTATTATATCTCAAAACAGTCGTAAATGTTAAATAACGTTTTTATAAAGAAATATATCTATTATTTACAAATGTCATGTGATTTTAATTCAATTTTCATAGAGTTGCAATATCCATGGTGTATACTTAATGAGAAATTGTCAACATATGGGTACTTAAGATCAAGACAGAAGGAGTGATGGCATGCGCGCAATATTTAAAAAGACTGTGACAATCGCAGTGTTAACAATGGTCATAGCGGCACAGACCTTTACCTCATCCGCATATACCAAAATCTACGAAACCGCTTCACCGGTAGAAGCCTATGCAGATGGTGTGACACATCAAAACATCAAAATCTACACAAATGAAGGCTGGATCAATATGAACGTCCTTCGTGTAGACCTTACTAAAAACGTTGGAATGACAGTTCTTACGGATACGGTGTTATCGACAAGGGATACTATTACAAATTTAGTTAAGAAAAATAACGCTGACAATACCATTGTAGCTGCGATAAACAGCGACTTTTTTGATACGGCAAACTCTACGACGATGGGAAATCTCGTCAAAGATGGCAAAATTTTAACAACGAGTGTCGGTTATGATGATTTTGCCTCATTTAATATGGGGACAAACGGTCTGCCATATGTGGGTTACATTAACTCACCAAACAATAAAATCACCAATGGCACTTACACAAAGACTTTATCCTATATCAACAAACCTTACCTTCAATATAGTCGAACGATTATGTATGACAACGACTATGCTTTAAAATCATATGGTAAAACCATCGGTTCGGATGTGCTTGAAATGTTGGTACTTGATGGTGTCATCGTTGAGATCAGACGTAAAGGGGAGCCATTCACAATTCCAGACAACGGTTTTGTCATCGCCTCAGTGGGCAACGACATCGGTGAAATGTCTACGAATTTCAAAATGGGCGATCCAATTACAGTTAATTACGATGTCAATTTTAAGTATATGGATCTAAGCATTGGTGGTGGTGCACAACTTCTTAAAGAGGGTGCTGTCATCACGAATTTTTCTCAAAATATTAAAGGCAATCAACCAAGAACGGGACTAGGTATCACAAAAGACCGTAAAGAACTGATTCTTGTGACGATTGATGGGCGTACGTCTTCTTATAGAGGGGTCACTCAAACAGAACTTGCGACATTGCTCAAAGGGCTTGGTGCGCATGAGGCAATCAACCTTGACGGTGGTGGATCCACGCAAATGGTTTCAAAATCGCCTTGGACAAATTCAGTAAAGACCGTTAATTATCCTTCTGATCAAGCGGAACGCAAAATGTACACAGCGCTTGCGATAGAAAAGCTTCTTGAGGAATCCCCAGTTCTTAGAACGACTAAAATAAACGTGGGCAGTACACGGATGTTACTTGGTTCCGAAGTTGCTGTAAGCCTTTTAGGTAGTGATACCAATTACAATCCAGTGTCCATCCCGGCCAAAGAAGTCGTTTGGAGCGTCACTGGCGTAACGGGCACTTTTGCGAATGGCAAATTTGTTCCAAGCAGTCTTGGAAAAGGCACCATCACAGCGTCTTATGGTAATTTCGTGGCAAATCAGGAAATCGTCGTCAAAAACAATGGCGTCAAACTCATCGTGTCACCATCCAGCTTAAAAGTTGATGAGAATCAAGAAAAAACAATCACTTTTTCAATTTTGACCGAAGAAGGTGAAACGATTCCGATTTCATCAAAAGTTGTAAAAGCCGTGGTACCACCAACGCTCGGCAAATTTGATTACGATAAGAGCGCCTTTGTTGCGGGTGGTCAAGTCGGTCAAGGCTACATCACTTGTGAATTTGATGGCCTTAAAGCGTATATTCCTGTTGGTATAGGCGTTGATAAGCAATTGTTTTACGATTTTGAGAAACCGACGGCGACGTTCAGTAGCTATCCAATTGCGGTGACTGGTTCCTATCAAGAAACGGCAACAAATGCCAAATCAGGCTTATCCGCTCAGCTCACTTACGATTTTTCAAAGACGACTGAAACACGAGCTGCCTATATGACGTTTAAATCACCCGCTACATTGCCTAAAGACACTCAAAGTATAGGCATGTGGGTATTTAATGAGGCAGGCAACGACCACTGGCTCAGAGCCAAAGTCATCGATGCCAAAGGCACTGCATCGAACATCACGTTTACAACACATATTGATTGGACCGGCTGGAAGTATATTACGGCTGATCTTCCAACAGGTTCTGTTGCGCCTTTTGTCCTAGAGAGAATTTATCTCGCTGAGACGGATGCCACGCGACTTGACTCAGGCTACATCTTAATTGATAACGTGGAAGCAATCACGAGCCAGGCACTTTCAGTAGCCCTACCTGGTGAAGTCAATCGTCTAAAAAAAGTGGTTGACTATAAATTGCCCGCAGAACTCGTTGGTAAAACGAGCAAATTGATGAATATCCTTTTTTATACGGAAAAAACGACAGCGGTTGATGCCTTGATGAAAGCCAACAACATGGAATGGACGACGCATTCTGGCATATATAGTGCATCGGAACGCACCGACGCAACCGTTTTTAAAATGGTGAACAAAAAAGGTTCAATTCGCGCCAATGATTATACACAGTGGACAAAATTCTTGAACTTTGTCAAAACGACAACTAGCAAAAAACCGGTGGTGTTGATGATGAGCGATGTCTATATCTTCAACGACCGTCTTGAAAGCGACTTGTTTTTAACGCAGCTTCAGACTTTGACTGACAAAGGGATTGATGTAGCTGTTATTTTCCCAACTTCCAATGCAACATTTAGTGTTGCAAAGGCCAATGGTGCCACCATCGTCAAAGTGCCTAGAACCGCGACGAGCCTTTCTTACCTCAGCCTGGGCATATCAAACAATAAAATTTATTTTGAAGCAAAATAAAATCTATAATTGGCAATAGAAAACAAATAATGAGTGATTAACAAAAGGGTGTCATGACAAATCTAAATTTTATTTTGATTTGTCATGACACCTTCTTTTTTTATGATTAATACCCATTTGAACCTCTAATATAAGAATCTGATTAGAAAGGTGTAAGAAAATATTAGGTTAATACTAAACAAACCTATGTAGTTACAAACCTCAAATTTGCTTATAGTGTATGTAGAAGTAAAAATATGAGGTGATGATATGCTTAGTTTTAAGCCTAGGCAATTAAACGAAGAAGGCATCGTAGAAAAACTGAAAGAAGTCTATGCGCTATGCGATGCTGAGGATTTTAAAACAAAAAAATTTGTCGGCTTGATCAATGATTATATACCTTATCAATCCGGACTTAAAATCAGATTGGAATGGATGGGCAAACAAGGGTATATTGAACAGCTAGAGAAGCTAAAAAAAGAAAATAGCCCTTCACTTAAAATAGAAAAAATGGCGTTACAGTTTGCTAAAGAGTACGGTTTTGTCGCAGAAGACAGCTACAAAACATTTGCGATGATGGCACGAGCGATGTCGTTAAAAACGGCACTCCCACAAAATGCCACATTGAAAATTGTTTCTTCAGTTCAAAGTGCTCAAGGTAATTTCTCGAAAAAGCATATCCAAACAGAAGAAACATCAAGACTGAACATCATACAAGTAGGAGAGGTTGGCGCTGGTACAAGTCTGCCGAAAGTCAAACGTAGATTTGTTAGAAACAAGACCAGTCTGTGGCTTTATATTTTTTATCTGCTCATGATACCAGTTGGCTATTACACGCTTTATGAGAATTTTGGCTTGGTAAACCAGGTTTTTAAAAGTGTGACAGATACGATTAGAGTGCCGATTTACTCGGACCCTTGGTTTATCGGTGTAATGATCGCAATGAGCGTTGCGACACTATTGCCAGTGTTAGGAAAATGGGCATTTAAATTAAATGTCATTAGTCTATATCCATTGCTTATGTTGCTGGCTCAAGTGGTGCTTGTTTCTATTGAAGCGAAATTTCCACTGTTTGTGATGGGCTTTCAACTGGCAATAGGACTCGGCATGATGGTGTCCTTTGCAATACTTGCTTTCTATGCTATGAGGTTGCCAAAAGGTGCAAAAGAATACCTCGCCTATCAAGCCATTATACCGTATTATCTATCGGCAATCATTTGGTTTTCAGGACAATATATTGTATTTGCTAGGGTAATCTAAACAGCCACAACATGAGAATGGAGGTTAAAATGTCAGATCAATTAAACAATGGCGCATTTGTTTCTTCTGGACAAAGGCGATTTCGCGTACTAAAGGAAATCGGCGGCGGCGGGCAAGGTAACGTGTACCTTGTATCTGAAGACGCCGAGCAATATGCACTTAAATGGTATAATAGAACATCATCAACCGCTGAGCAATACGCGGCCATAGAGATTTTAGTTGAGAAAGGTGCACCAAGCGACAAATTTATTTGGCCACTGGCTATAGTAGAAGGAGAATCAAAGGACAATTTCGGCTATATTATGCCGCTTATTGATACAAAACGTTTTACAAAATTGGCGCACTATTTTGGCGGTGAGTTAAAAGTCAAGCGCTTTGAACCGCTTATCGATGCATGCATACGCATGGCACATGGTTTCAACGAACTACATCTCAGCGGCCTTTGTTATAGAGATATCTCTTTTGGGAACTTGTTTGTGGATTTTGAATCGGGTGACATACTCATTTGCGACAACGACAACGTCACCTTTGACAATTTGACCAAAACGGAAGATATTTGGGGTACGCACGGATTCATGGCGCCAGAAGTCGTCAAAGGTGAAAAACCACCAAGCTCTCAAACCGATCTATTCTCACTGGCAGTCGTTCTGTTTAGAATGCTACACTTGCAACATCCGCTGCAAGGTAAAAGAGAGTATGAAATTGAGATTGCAGATTTGGAAGCTTTGACAGATCTATATGGACATAATCCAGTATTTATCTATGACCCAATAGACGCAACCAATCGTCCGGTTAAAGGCAAAAAAGATATGGCAGATGCCTATTGGCCGTATTATCCAGAATTTTTAAAAAATAAGTTTATTGATGCATTCACACACGGGTTACAAGATCCTAACCAACGCATCAGAGAGAGTATTTGGATAAAAACATTTGCAGATCTGAGGGCTTCGCTCATGTACTGCTATCATTGCGGCGAGCAACTCTTCTATGACAAAACTAAAATGGGGCGTTTAGATCCTTGTCCAAAGTGTGGCAAAGCCATTGACACATTGCCACCGAGGCTGAAAATTGCCGAGAGAATCCTCATGCTCAGTCACGATGTGACACTCTATGTGAACCAGATTGATGAAGCGTGTCCAATGGACTATGAAACCCCTTATGCGAAGGTTGAAATTCATCCGAGACACCCTGAAATCTGGGGGCTGAAAAACCTCTCAGAAGACAGTTGGCGATATGAAACAAAAGATGGAGAATTGAAAGAAGTATTCAAAGGCGGCGTGATCCCCATCAAAGACAACCAAGAAGTGTTTTTGGGCAATGCCATAGGGACCATGAGAATTGGAACAAAAATCACCCAAAAGAAAAAATAGGAGGTCAACATGACTATAGAAAGAGACGGAAAAATGGGCAACAGAGATTTACATTTGTTTTTTTTAATCGACGCTTCGGATTCTATGAGCTACGGTGGTAAAGTTGAAACGCTTAACAATGCCATTCGCGAGGCGATTCCGCATATTAGAGAAATTGCTCGGGAAGCGGAAGGTTCAATCAAAGTGCATGCCCTTTCATTTTCCACAGGCGCAAGATGGATTGTAAATAATGTGGATGTAAGGGATTTTACCTGGGACAATATTACAACCAAAGGCGTTACGGACATGGGACGTGGCTTTGAACTATTAGCTGAAAAACTCAGTTCCGATTTTCAAGGTGAAAGAGGCTATCAACCTGTCATGATCTTGTTGTCAGATGGACTACCAACCGACGACTATGAGTCAGGTCTCAAAAAACTCAAAGCGACGAAATGGGGCAGCAAGGCAATTCGCATTTCCATTGCCATCGGTTCCGAAACGGATATGGATGTGCTACAAGCCTTCATAGGAGACAGTTTTAGAGGGGAACTCAAACCACTTAAAGCCAAGAATGCGTCGGAACTTAAAAACTATATCAGATGGGCTTCAACGGCGGCTTCAAACGCCTCAATCAATCCAATGAGAGGGATGTTGCCGCCACCACCGACTGTGGATGCAGAGGTTGATGTTGAGGCTATTGACTGGTAATGCAAACGCTATGGCCTATATCAGGCGCTTCTATCATAGGCAGCGCACATATTAGAAAAGGGTCGCCCAATCAAGATGCATACGGCTTTAAGAACCTAAGTGGCGGCATCCAGGTTCTTGCTTTAAGCGATGGTCATGGTGGTGAAAGGCACTTATACAGCGATCTTGGATCTAAGGCGGCCATAGAGGCGGCCATAGAAAGCGTCCAAGACTATGCATTAAATACGGTTGCCAATCAATTGCCTTATAATGAGGCAAAGTTGCAATTCGATTTTGAGGGTCATGTATCCAAGGACATTCAAGTGCGCTGGCTTCAAAAGATTCAATCATCACCTGCTTTTGAGGACGCCATGCAGTTTGGCTGCACGCTACTCCTGTGTGTGAAATTCGATAAAGTCATTGTCTTCTTGCAACTCGGAGATGGGAAAATCGCCGTCGTGTATACGAATGGCGTCATCTACTATCCAATTCCCCGTGATATGCGTTATGAAAACAATGAAACGGCATCCTTGGCTCAAACGCTGGCTTGGGCCGAGATGAAGGTCGTCACACTATCAAATGAAGGGGATATCCATGCAATCTTTCTCGCTTCTGATGGGGTTGAAAATGCCTATCCAGAGGACTATTACGACGATGCGTACTTCTACATGAAATTGGCTTTGCCACACGAAACAAACAACGTGACGCTGCCTAAGTTAGATGTTCAGTCCGAGGGTATTTTACATGAAATGCTCAACAAGGCATCGCAGTATTCAAAAGACGATACCACCGTTGTTATGTGGCACAATCCAGAGAATACCATGCAAGAAACCACCGTTCCCGAATCTTTACAGATTTGGATGGGTGCTTACCCCAATTATTGGTTGCCTATTGCCTGCCATTTGGATAAGGCACTTAACAAACGTATTGACTACGCCCTATTACTCATAGAGGCCATTCAAAGAGATGAGGGGGTTGTCCCGCAGTATCTGTCTATAAAGCAAATTTATCTTGATGCGGATAGATCTCGCCTTGAAATCATAGCACCTGGAGACCGTGAACCCGTAGTTATTGAAACGCTTTATGCGTTGATCATGCAAATGCTCATGTTACCAGATACGCAAGAATTTTTAGAATTTGGCAAAACTTTAAAGTGCGATTGTTTAAGTTTAGAACCTATACCAGACACTTTGAGACATATGAAAAGAAAGCTCATCGCTATGAAGCAAACGTTGAGATATGACTATTTGAGTCAGCAGTTTGTCTGCGATGGCAAACCGTCAGCAATAAGCATCACCGCATCAAACGGACATTTTGCGCTATTTTTTGACAGTGACATCTACTTACATCAATTGATGCCGCTTGTTGGGGATTATGACGGTCTCATCGGTCGTGTCATCCAGCACGCAAAATATAAGAACATATGGGGCATGGTGAATCTCTCCGGACATGTTTGGCAGGTAGTCGGTGGCAAAAGACTGCGCATAGATCCAGGTATGACGTTGACACTCATTGATGGAATTACCGTTTTCATCCATGGAATACCTGTAAAAATTAGAATAATAAACCAATGAAATGCCATTTTATGGAATAAATCTATGAAATGGCATGTTTTTTTGTGTTTTTTTCAAAAAAAGGTGATTATTATTATTAGATAAAGGATATTTTGGTATATATATAAAAAGATTGACGACAATATGATCATTCACATAATAGAAAATGGATATTACAACCAATTTGAAAGGAGTGACAAAGGGTGAGAGAACAAATTGTGTCGCAAATATTGGGAGAATTTTTAATCTTAGTACCAGTGCTGAACAAAAAAATTCTTAGAGAGAACGATCTGTACAAATTGGATGATTTATACCCGTCACATGTGCAGATTTTACTGCTTCTCGCGAAAAACAAGCAACTGACAATGTCTGAAATCAGCAAAGAAATTCACGTGATTAATTCAAATTTGACGCCACTTGTAGATAAACTAATAAAATTAGGCTATCTGAAACGGCAACCTTCAAAAAAAGACAGAAGGGTTGTTCACATATCATTGACAGCAGGTGGTAAAAAACAAGTTGAGAAGCACAAGCAATACGCGGTGTCTTATTTAACGGAACAATTCGAAAAGCTCGATGACGAACAATTAAAAGCGTTGGAAGCGCATATAAACGCCATCAACGGCATCCTAGTGGATTTTATCTAATCAACCATTAAGGAACGTGCATAATATCCTTAATTGAAAAAAATGGCTATTTTTGATACTATGAATTAGGATAGATTTATCCTAATTTTTTTTGAGGTGACTATAATGAACGACACAAAATTCATCAAATATGCAGAATTACTCGTGAAGACAGGCATTAATCTTAAAAAGAATCAAATTCTGGTCGTTAGGGCACCGATCGAATGTGCGGAATTTGCAAGAGCAATTACTGAAATCGCTTTCGATGCTGGTGCAAAAGATGTCGTTATCCTTTGGAACGATGATGGTTATTCCAAAATTAGATACTTGAAAGGCCCTGAGGCTTTATTCGATACAATTCCATCTTGGCAAAAGGCGTTTTATCTTTCTTATGTGAGACAAGATGCCGCATTTTTATCGATTTCTGCGTCAGATCCAGAAAATTTCAAAGAGGTTGATCCACTGCGTATTCAGCGCTATTCAAGAGCCTTCAATGCTGAGGTTTCCGAATATAGACAGCGTCTCATGAACAATGAAAATGTTTGGTGCGTCGCTTCTGTGCCTACGCCAGCATGGGCGGCAAAAGTATTTCCAAACGACACAGTTGACGCGGCGATGGATAAGTTATGGGAGGCCATTTACGCGTCCGTGCGCATTGATGAAACGGATGCAGTTGCCGCTTGGGAAACCCATAAAGCAGCACTAAAAAAGCAGATGAACCATTTAAATGAACTGAACTTTAAATCGCTGCACTACACAAACAGTCTAGGCACTGACCTTGTCATCGAACTTCCAGAAGGCCATATTTGGCTTGGAGGTTCTGACTTTACGCCAGATGGTCATGAATTTATTGCGAACATGCCGACAGAAGAAGTATTCACGGCCCCTAAACGCGATGGTGTAAATGGAAGAGTGGTGAGCGCAATGCCACTTAATTTCAGTGGCAGTTTAATCGACAAATTTGAACTTACTTTTGAAAATGGCAAAGTGGTCGATTACAAAGCGGAAGTCGGTTATGAGCAACTTAGAAGGCTACTGGAAACGGATGAAGGTTCTATGTACTTAGGTGAAGTAGCGCTTGTTCCATATGATTCTCCAATTTCAAATATGGGCATCTTATTCTATAACACATTATTTGATGAAAATGCATCGTGTCATCTGGCTCTTGGCAAAGCCTATCCGGTTTGTCTTAAAGGCGGCGAGCATATGGACAGTGACACGTTGATTAAAAACGGCATTAACGATTCGATGACACACGAAGATTTCATGATTGGCACAAAAGACTTAAGCATTGTGGGAACGACGTATTCTGGTGAAACAATCCAGGTCTTTAAGAATGGTAATTTCATAGTCTAATTAAGGTGTAAAAGTAACACGTATCAATTTCAAATAGTTAGATGAGTCGCTTGTGCGGAAAAGCACAGGCGATTTTTTATCATCGCTTCATGATTTTTTTACAATAGGTGTGATTTTCAGGTGAGAATTGGTATTAAATAAATACGAAACTATTTAAAGGACATAGCTACAAGTTATATTGTGGCTTTGATGGTGAACTTATGAAAAAAACAATCGTCATCGCGGGAGCAGCTGGAGAAGGCATCAATACCGTCCAGCAATTTATTGAAAGGATACTCAAAAAAAATGGGTATGACATATTTTCCTATAAAAATTATATGTCGCGTGTGCGTGGGGGCTACAACTATTCCACGATTGTCATTAGCGATCAATCGGTTTTTGCACCAGTAGATGAAGCCGATATTTTTATCGCTCTGAATCGTGAAGCGTACGACCATTCAAAAGATCTAATGCATGAAGGCACTTTGCGCATCGCTATGAAAGATTTGGCACAAGATTCTATTGTAGAAGGGCAACTTTTATTTGACAATGAAAAATTAACCGCTGAAAGTAAAGCAAAAAATGCATTTTCCATGGCTTCAGTTGGGGCCATTTTGAAAATCTTCGGATGTGAAGAAAGTGCGCTAGAAGAGACGGCCAACAAAAAATGGACGGATGCGGTGAACTTAGAAAATTTAAAGGCAGCTAAATATGGTTATATGGCGACGCACGTTCAGTTTGAGACGCCGAAACATTTAGCTGAGGGTGAACGCATATTAATGGGCGGTAATCAAGCTGTTGCTCTAGGCGCCCTAAGTGCGGGGATTAGCTTTTATTGTGCCTACCCGATGGCGCCTTCAACAGGTATTATGAATTACCTCGCCACTTATGAAAAAGAAATGCACATCGTCGTCGAACAGGCTGAAGATGAAATTGCCGCCGTCATGGCGGCGGTCGGCGCATCGTCTAATGGCGTTCGTGCCATGACCGGAACATCAGGTGGTGGCTTTGCATTGATGGTGGAAACCATAGGTTTTGCAGCAGTGAGCGAAACCCCAATCGTCATTGCCAATGTTCAAAGACCAGGACCGGCAACAGGACTCCCTACTAGAACGGAACAGGCGGATTTGGCGTTTGTCGTCTCGGCGTCGCAAGGGGAGTTTTCAAGAATTATCTTAGCGCCACTTACCGTTGAAGATGCTTTCTATGACACGCACAGAGCATTTAATCTCGCAGATAAATATCAGGTGCCAGTGGTGATCCTCACCGATCAACTGTTGGCGGACACGATGCAAAGCATCCCAAAATTTGATACGTCAGCCCTTAAAATAGAAAGGTATCTGCAGCCAGAGAGTGTCTCAGACTATAAGCGTTATGACTTTGACACGATATCTGGGGGGCGCAAATATCCCGGAATCGATTCAGAAACTTTGATTATGACTGATTCACACGTACATGATGCCTATGGTCATGTTACAGAAGATGCCCTGATGACGGTTGCACTCAAACAGAAATTTCTAAAACGCACTCAGGCTATAAAGCTTGAACTTAAAAAGCCAATGTTCTATGGAGATAAAGCCTACAAAACGCTTTTTATTGCTTGGGGTTCAACCTATGGCGCCCTTAGAGAAGCAGTTGATGCTATGATGCTAAAGGGTGAAAAAGTTGCACTGTTGGCATTTTCAGATGTTTTTCCGCTTCATAGCGAGGTGTTAGACGGTTATGTAAAATCGGATACAGAAGTTATAAACGTGGAAGGTAACGCCATGAATCAATTTGGTATGATTCTGCGCATGGAAACCGGGGTCATGTTCAAACACGCCATTAACAAATACGACGGACGCCCATTTACTGGAAAATTTATTCAAGACGCATTCGAGGTGATCAAACATGGTAAATATTAAGCTTTCAGACAATCCATTTGTGACAAATAGCCCCACAAGTTGGTGTCCAGGTTGTGGAAACTTCAGCATACTCGACAGTATCAATCAAGTTCTGTACGATATGGGCTTCAAACCGCAGGAGATCCTCATGGTATCGGGCATCGGTCAGGCAGCTAAATTGCCACATTATATCCACGCACATGGACTCAATACGCTTCATGGACGGGCAGTACCCGCAGCGTTAGGTGCTCAAGTGGCCAACGATGCCCTTAAGATTCTCATCACTTCAGGTGATGGCGATACGTATGGCGAGGGTGGCAACCACTTTATGCACAACATCAGACGCAACTTGGACGTTGTCCACATCGTCCATGATAATCAAGTCTATGGGTTAACAAAAGGGCAGGGGTCACCGACGACCGCTCTGGGTCAAAAAACGCGTCTACAAGTAGACGGCATGCGGCATGAGGCGCTCAATCCAGTGGCACTGGCCATATCTTTGGGGTGTAGCTTTGTGGCACGGAGCTTCTCAGGAGATCCGAAACATCTTCAAACAATGATAACGGCTGCGATGCAACACAAGGGCTATGCGCTGATTGATGTCATGCAGCCTTGCGTGTCATTCAATCACGTGAATACGTTTAAGTGGTATAAGGATCGTGCTTTTTATATACCGGAGACACATGATAAGTCGGACAAAGTAAAAGCGTTTGAGTTGGCACAGACATTTGGAGAGGATGGCATCCCAATGGGCATTCTTTATCTCCATGAGAAACCAACATTTTTAGAACAATGTCGCCACATTACTAAGCCACTTATCCAGTACGACAGAAAACCAACGGACATCGATTGGCTCATTGACCGATTGGTAGAATAAGCCCACTTTACTACAAATAAACTCTCAACTACAAAAAACCCCCAGGTTTAAGTTTATATAAAACTTTTGACTGGGGGTTACCTATTTGATTAGACGAGTTTGAGCATTAACGCGTTACTTCTATTAATAAATTTAGTCATCGCCT
This sequence comes from Peptostreptococcales bacterium, assembly GCA_038246775.1. GTDB lineage: Bacteria > Bacillota > Clostridia > Peptostreptococcales > Acidaminobacteraceae > Fusibacter_C. The sequence goes on from JBBRVO010000001.1 coordinate 60,349, forward strand.
CAGAGGAGAGAGGTGCATGGCTGATCATCGCAAGATCGTAGAGATGTTCACAAATTAACTGTCTCGTCTCTTGATCTAGGGTTTCATTTTCTAGCAAATGCGTCACGAGTGCGTTCTTGCTATTTAAAATCAGCGTCGTTTCCGGTTTAATCATATTTGGATCCATACCCGGCATGCCATACATGCGCATCATGTCTTGCATCCTTCTAGATTCTTCTGATAAGACAACCAAGGCTGAAAGTTCATCCGTTTTCATCGCTTCGAGCTTAAGGTTGATGGTTTCGACGCCAAGGGCATTTTTAAACATCTCTTGTAATTTGTCCAACGCTTCTTTTTTAGCGTCTTCAGAGAAGGTTTCTTCGCCTTTGAGGTGTTCGTTTAAATCTGCATCGATGCGAGAGAACGTGATGTTCTCTTTCTTAGATTCAAGAAGGGAAATAAACGGCGCATCTATGCTGTGTGTCAGTAAGACGGCATCTAGTGCATGGTCTTTGAAGAGCTTGATATACTGAGCCTGTTGAATAGCATCTGAAACATAGAAAATCTTGTTTTCGTGTTTCTCTGCCACGGCATCAAGGTATTCTTGAAGAGTCACGTAGTTGCCTTCTAGCGTTTTAAACAAATAAATAGATTCAAGACCTTCATAGAATTTATCGTCTTTTAAGCCACCAAATTTAATAAATGGACTAATATCATCCCAAAAACCTTCAAATTGCTCGCGTTCGGTTTTGAATAAACCACTGAGTTTGTCAGCGACTTTCTTGCTGATATAATTTGAAATCTTCTTGACGAAGCCGTCGTTTTGCAAGAAACTTCTCGAGACGTTGAGGGGTAGGTCGGGACAATCGATGACGCCTTTAAGGAGCAGTAAAAATTCTGGGATCACTTCTTTGATGTTATCTGCGACAAACACTTGTGAATTGTACAGTTTGATTTGGCCTTCTATCGTATCGAATTCAGTGTTAAGTTTAGGAAAGAAGAGAATGCCCTTGAGATTGAATGGATAATCCATATTGAGGTGGATCCAAAAAAGCGGTTCTTTAAAATCATTGAAAGTCGTGCGGTAAAAGGCCTTATAATCGTCATCGGTACAGTCTGAAGGCGCTTTTGCATAGAGTGGCAATGTCGTATTAAGCGGTTTTGGCTCTTCAATGATGACATTTCCTTCGGCATCTTTGGAAAGTTCTTTACCAACGACTGTTAAAAAAATCTCGTAGGGCATAAACGAACAGTATTTTTTGATGACGTTACTAAGTGTGTATGCGTTTAAAAATTCCTTGCCATCTTCACTGATGTGAAGGATGATGTCAGTTCCGCGCTTGTTACGCGACCCTTTTTCAAGTTCGAATTCTGTACCGCCATCACATCTCCAAAGCGCTGGAACTGCTTCATTTTGGTAGGACAATGTATGGATTTCAACCTGTTCCGCCACCATGAAAGAAGAATAAAAACCGAGTCCGAAGTGACCAATAATCTGTTCTTTATCGGATTTATCCTTGTATTTATTCAAGAAATCCTCAGCGCCAGAAAATGCAATCTGATTGATATACTTTTTGATTTCTTCATCGGTCATACCGATGCCGTTATCAGAAAATGTGATGGTTTTAGAGGCTTCATCTAAGATAACTTCAATTTGAAAATGCGCATTTTCTTCAAGACTCACCTCGTTCATCGAGCTGAGTTGTTTCAATTTGGTGATGGCATCGCTTGCATTTGAGATGATCTCTCTCACGAAGATGTCGTGATCCGAATAGAGCCACTTTTTGATGATTGGAAAAATATTTTCACTGTGAATAGACAAACTGCCTTTTTCAATAGACATAAATGCACTCCTTTTTGTTAAATGATTGGTCGTAGATTACAAAATAATAATAAGAGTGTTTGAACAAAAAGTCAAGAACAAGTTAGCACTCTTTAGTGTTGAGTGCTAACATTAATAAAACAAAATATTTTTTTTTAAATTTTAATGATATAATTGTTATGACATAAACAAAAATGGGCATATATACAAACGAAAAGGTAATGCACACAAATTGAAAGGGGAAATACTATGAGAGTTAGAGCAATTATGACACCTGCAAAGGATTTAACGGTATTGAAACCATCGGATACAGCAAAATATGCAATTCAGTTGATAGAAGATAACGGTTTTCTATCACTTCCTGTGGTAGAAAATAACAAATTTATCGGATTCCTATCGAAACAGTTCATCTATGATTCATTTTTCAAAGAAGAGCAAAGTGATATTAAAACATTTATAGAAAAACCAGTAAGCGATTTTTTATTCGACAAAGTCGACACAGTAACGCCTGATTTGTTCATTGAAGAAGCTGCGGATATATTCTTTAGGAACAAAAAACGATTTATCCCAGTTGTCGATGCTCAAGAGGCATTTTTAGGCATTGTGACTCAAAATACACTTTTTGGCATTTTAACTAAGATTTATGGGTTACACGATCCTAAAATTTCGATTCTTACCGATGACTTTAAAGGCGTACTCACCAAAATTGCTGAAATTATTTCTAAAAATGATGGCAATATCACAAATATTGCACTTTTGGATACGGAAGTTATGGGGATTCAAGAGATTTCTATCAGATTAGAAGGCAACGACATCGACAAGATCGTAAAGAAGTTAGAAGAGAAAGGGTTTAAAGTTAGAGAGTTTATCAAATAATAGAATAATGAGTCGGCATTTAAATGGTTCTCTTTATTTGGCATGATTAATCCTCGTAGCGTAGATGCCGACTATCTACGCTACAATTATATAAACCAGAGGTGACTATGAGACCTAAAATTTTATGCAGTGCCTGTCTTGGATTTCGTGCCTGTCGGTATGATGGCAGTCAATTAAACAGTGAACTTATCAATATATTGAAGGAATACGTAGATTTTGAAACGGTCTGTCCCGAGATGGGTATAGGCCTTCCATCGCCAAGAGAGGCAATTCGAATCGTCACGCATGCTGGCGAGAAAAAATTACTTGGCTCATACTCTGGTGATGACCATACTGAAGCGATGCAAACCTTTGTAGGCGACTTTGTTCAAACTTTTGATCAAGCGGCATATGATGGCATCATTTTGAAATGTAAGTCCCCAACATGTGGCATCAAAGAGGTCAAGCATTATCCGGCACACGGAAAAATTCAAAGCCATCAGACGAAGACATCTGGATTTTTTGGTGGGACGCTCAAGTCAACGTTTACAAGCCTCATCGTTGAAGACGATGGCAGACTTTTAAATACAGATATCAGAGACCATTTTTTGACGTCCGTATTTTTACATTTCGAGTTTAGGAAAGTAAAAACCTCTGATAAACCTTATAATGCCCTTCTAGAGTTTCATTCGAAAAACAAATACCTGCTTATGGCATACAATCAAGCAGCACTTAAACGCATGGGGCAGATCGTTGCCAATCATGAGAAGCTTGAAATTGAAACTGTGTTTGATGCGTATGCTGAGGAACTCAGCGTCATCTATGGGTCAACCCTCAAACCGGGTAAAAATAAAAACACGATTCAGCACCTATTCGGTTATTTTAAAAACGATCTAAATGAGGCGGAGAAACGCTTTTTTGCCAGACAAATGGACCTGTATTTAAAAGGTTTCGTTTCACTTCAAGCCATCTTGTTGATCCTAAAAGTGTGGGTTATTCGATTTGATGAACCTTACTTAAAAAATCAGACGATTTTTGACCATTATCCGATAGAAATTCATTTGTAAAGTTCCAAGTATATAAACATAACAATGCCCCTCAGTCGTTAGTGAGTCACTAACCATTAAGGGGCATAAAATTTATCTCCATTTACTGGGCTTTGGGACGTTTAAACTTTGGTACAATAAAACCCACGGTCACAAAGAGGATAAAGATTAGGAATACTTTGCTGAGCCATTGCTTAGTAAAGTCGATGAAAAATTCAAGTGGCATCAACTGGATAAGTCGGTCCGTTCTAGGATCGAGCAACCATAAGTCATTGGTGAAAAAGATCTCGTGGAACTTTCTAAAAGCCCAGTCAAAATCGATAAAATAGAGGGCAACGAGGGAACCGAGCATGATGAGTGATGTGAAAACAGCCGCTTGAAAACATCGCTGAAGACTTTTTAAAAAGTGTGTTTTATCTCTTTTGTCAATTGACCAGATGGCAAGTAACGCAAGCACCATGCTGATAGTGATTATGAGGAGAAAAGACCGAGCAGCTTTAACGAGCAACTGGATGTCGTGAAGGTGATATTGTTCTTTTTCGTTATAGAAAATGACATCGGACCCATTGACATTTTCAACAATCTTTATGTCGCCAGTGCCATTATCGATATAGGTAACAAGCGTTTCCGTTACCCTTTTTAGTGATTCTTTAGAAATGCCAATGGAGGTGTCTACTTCCAGTGCTAAGAAGGAATCGACGTAATAATCCGAATCGAAGGCCATTGCTTGAAAGGGCAACAAAAGTCCAGTTAAAGCAAATACAATGCCGATCCAAAGGATAAGTAACCACTTAATTATGCGCACGTGTATCTCCTGTTTTAATATTTTTAAGGTTGTTTTAAATTATACAGGGTTTATTCAAACTATGCAATTCCCATATTCCTTGAAAAAGGTAGGGTCAAATGGTAAAATAGTGTGAGTTTCATTGGAGGGCGTATGATCAGGATTGTATATGGAAAGGCCAAAAGTGGAAAAACCCATCAAATCTATTCCGAAATTCATGAAGCGGCACGTCGATGGACGCAAAAATCTCATAAAGGTGCTTTGTATCTGATTGTGCCTGAACAATACACGCTCGAGGCAGAGAAACAGTTAATTGAACACGAAAAATCTGAGGGGTTTATAGGCATTGAAGTCGTCAGCTTCAAAAGGTTGGCGCATAAAGTGTTTGCTGAAATTGGTCAACCAGAAGGGGTACGCATCTCTGAAATCGGAAAGATCATGATGCTCAGACGGCTGTTTGCTGCGTCGCAAGGTGCCCTTACCGTCTATCAAAGTGCTTACAATAAATTGGGGTTTTTATCGAAAGTTCACGATTTGATTAAAGAATTTAAACAAAATATGGTTACTCCAGAGGCGCTAAATCAAATGATTGAGGCTATCGAAGACCAGTCACTTCTAAAAAATAAACTTAAGGACTTCAGCATCGTGTATCAGGCCTATGAAAATGAAAAGGCAAAAGACTATTTTGACGATGAAGATTTTTATACGACGTTGCTTGAAACGTTGTCAAACTCACAAAATTTGAAACACGCAACGATTTGGATTGATGGCTTTGACAGTTTTACGGTTCAAGAGCTTCAGATTCTCTCTAAGCTATCCACTTTAGCTGCGTCTATGAGCATCACCCTTTGTACCGATGGTGCAAGTCTGTCGAATCATTTTGACCACACGAATACGCTTCTTAGCCGTTTAACGGAAATGGCTCATGATAATGGCATCGCACTTAAAACAGAACTTTGTGAGAGACCATTTCCCTCACCAGATATTTTGCATATTGCTGAAAATCTTCTGGCTTATCCGTATACAAAAAAAGCCATCGACCGTGAATCGGTTGAAATATTCGTGGCGGATAATCGATTGGATGAAGTGGAATACTGTGCGACAAAGATCGTTGACTTAGTGAGACATGGCGGTTACGACTGGCAAGATTTTGCCGTCGTAACCAATGACCTCGATGCCTATGCTATGAACATCAAACGCATCTTCGGTGAATTTGAACTGCCGTATTTTCTCGATCAAAAGCGTCAAGTGGCCAATAACCCTGTGGTGCATTTCGTCAAATCTTATCTACGCATGTATTCTGAAGGCTTTTCAACCGAACAGATGGTAAATTTTTTAAAGACGGGGCTCATAATAGAGGATGCACTCGCCATTTCTCGTTTCGAAATATATGCCAAACAGTATGGTGTCAGAGAGAAGAAACTGATGCGTGTATTTGAAATTAAAGGTAAGGACCTTGAACCTGAAAATGCCGTCAGAGAAACCTTGGCATCACTGATTATGCCCGAGTTCAAAAAAAATAAACTGCTGGTGCGCACAGCTATTGAAAAGTTATTTGACGTACTAATGACGCTCAAAGTCAATGAGAAAATCGATGCACAGGTAAAGGCTTTCACAGCATTAGGCAAACATGATGAGGCGCAACAATTCGCTCAAATTTGGAACAAGACGATGGATTTGTTTGACCAACTCGTTGAGCTGATGGGTGATGACGTTTTATCCATCGAGGAACTGGTAGAAGTCGTCGAGTCCGGTTTTGAAACAACTGAAGTCGGCCTACTGCCACTAAGTGACTCGCAGATTCTCGTGGGGTCCATTGACCGTTCAAGGGCTCATCCGATTAAGGTTTTATTTTTTCTTGGTCTCAATGATGGCATCGTTCCTGAACTAGGTAACGACAAACAGTTGATCCTCGATTCAGAAAAGGCGATTTTCACTGAAAAAGGGATTAAATTATTAGCGGACAGTCAGATGTTTGTGAGCAAAGAGCAATTCAACCTGTATTTTGCCATGACCAGACCTACAGATAAACTCTATTTTAGTTATGCGCGTTCCGACTCGGAGGGACGTGCCTTAAGACCTTCCTATTTCATCAACAAACTTTCTAGGATTTCAAGCACTATTAAAACGATAGATGCACGTGTGACGCAAGAAGCGTTGACATACCTTGTATCCACTGCAAAAGGCACAATCAAGCATATGGCCATTGAAATGCGGCGTGCCGTCGATGGTTATCCGGTTTCAACGGATTGGGAGTCTACGTTCGCCTGGTATGTTCAGAATGAACGCCAGACCGCCAATCTGTTGATCAGGGGGCTAACGCATACGAACATCGTTGAAAAACTCAGCCATAAAGCGGTTATGGCGGCCTATGATTTGCCCATTAAAACGAGCGTTTCAAAATTGGAACGCTATGTCCAGTGTCCATTTAAATATTTTGTAGAATCGGGTCTGAAACCAATCCCGCAAAAAAACTATGAACTGGGTGCACCCGATGTTGGCATCTTGTTCCACAGTGCACTTGAACATTTTGGGAAGACGATTTTTAAAGAAAACATCGAGTGGCGGACACTCACAAAAGATAGAAGCGATGCCATGATGGAAACGATTATCAACACAATCACGGATGTTGAAATCTATCAATCGAGGTTTCAATACCAATATATGATTAACAAACTGAAACGCGTTTCTAAAAAAGCCGCATGGACACTGACTGAGCAGCTTAGCAGTGGCACCTTCGTGCCAGCTGCCTTCGAAGTTGCCTTCGGTGATGGACCGGAGAGCGTTGCCCCAATCTTAGTGGCACTTTCCAATGGCGAACGGCTATTAATCAGAGGCGTCATCGATCGCGTGGATACAGCCCTTATTGATGGAAAACAATACGTCAAAATTATCGATTATAAATCCGGTCGAAAATCATTGAGTTTGTCTGATATTTACAATGGCCTTCAAATGCAGTTGATGGTGTACTTAAGTGCCTGCTTGGACAACCCCCAATACTTTAGGGTGCCTGAGATTGCACCTGCGGGTGCATTCTACTTTAAAATAGATGATCCCTTCATTGAGTCAACTGAGCAAGTTGAAGCAATCATTCAGGATAAAATTGCGTCTGAACTAAAACTTGATGGTATCTCCCTCGACGATGTAAAAGTGCTTAAACAATTGGATTCAAAATTGTTTGAGAAGAGTGTCTCAAACGTCATTCAAGTAAAAATCAAAGCGGATGGTGCGTTTTCAAAGGATTCCAAGATTATGCCACTGGAGGCTTTCGAAGGGATGATCAAACACGTAGAAGAAACGATCAAGACCATTGGCAATGAACTGCTTGAAGGCAAAATAGACGTTGCACCATGCAAGACAGATGGTTTTGTAAGTTGTCAATTTTGCGATTACAAGGCATTGTGTCAATTTGATAGACATTTTGAAGGCAATGCCTACCGCAGAATCAAAGCGCTTGGCAATGATGAAGTCATTGAAAAACTAAAGGGGTAATGGCATGGCAAATTGGACCTTTGAACAACAGGCGGCAATAGAACTCAGAAATGCGAATCTGTTAATCTCAGCAGCGGCAGGTTCAGGAAAAACGGCGGTTTTAGTCGAACGCATTACGCGATTGGTTAGACAGAAAGAGGCAGAGATTCACAAAATGCTCATCGTGACTTACACCAATGCAGCAGCGAGTGAGATGCGCGGCCGCATTGAATCCGCATTAGCCAAAGCCATTGAGGAAGATGAAGCGAATGCCGACTATTTGAACGCGCAAATTAAACTTTTAAATCGTGCAAGCATCAAGACATTCCATGCATTTTGTCTCGATGTGATTCGCAACCATTTTCAAAAGATCGATTGTGACCCTGGATTCAAGATGCTGGGTGAGCCGGAGAAACTCATCCTGATTCGACAAGCGGTGGAAGAGGTACTTGAAATGCATTTTGAGAAGGCCAATGATCAATTTTTGGACCTTGTCGAAGCCTATTCTGGAAACCGAAGTGATGAAAAATTGATTGAGCTCATATTGCAAGTGTATCATTTTATACAAAGCCAACCGCATCCTCATCTTTGGTTGAAGGAAAGTCTGCGGCCTTATGAGGCGCCTGATCACCCGATGCGAACAGAATGGCTTGATATTTTAAGACGCAGCTTTATAGAAAAACTTGAAGGGGCGATAGAAATGCTTGAGCATGCCATGGTGCTTTGCATCGCACCAGGTGGACCTGAAGTCTATATCCCTACATTAGAATCGGATATTCGTGGCCTTAATAAACTTCTGGATGCCTCAGAAGATATGCAAACGTTTTCTGAAGCGGTATTGCAGTTCAAATTTGACCGCATCGTCGCCATTAAAAAAAATGAAAAAGAGTTATATGATGTGTCGATCATCGAAGCTGTCAAAGACGTCATAAGGGATAAAATCGTTAAGAAACAAGTATTTGAGAGCATTAAGAAGTTTTTTGACTATAAATCTTTAGATCGTTTTCAGGGGGAAATCGACGGCCTTACTGGCCGCATGACGCAGTTGCATCAACTGACCATTGATTTTTCAAATCGCTTTCAAATGCTAAAAAAAAGTCGAAACCTCATGGATTTTAACGACTTAGAGCATTATGCCATCGCAATATTAGAAGATGAGACAATTTGTGAAAGTTTAAGAAAAAGATTCGACTACGTCTTTGTTGACGAATACCAGGATTCCAGTGGTATTCAAGAACATATTATCAAGAAGATTGCTCGAGACGATAACGTATTTATGGTGGGCGACGTCAAACAGAGTATCTACAAGTTTAGATTGGCCGATCCAGAACTGTTTATTGATAAATACAAACGTTTTACAAAACTCGATGCACTCGTTCAAGCGACTGAAATAAGCGCGAGTGACGGGGTCAATCCTAAAGAAAGTTTGCAAAATAGTGCGATTATTCAAAGGGTCAATGCACAAATTCCCTTACTGCAAGGGTCGAGGAACATCAGAATCGACCTACGCAAGAATTTTAGAACCCGTGGTGAAATACTACATCGCATCAATCGTGTTTTTCAGGCGATTATGTCTGAAAAACTCGGCGAGATTGACTATGACGCGGATGCAATGCTCTATCAAGGCATGGCATTTGAAACACCCCATATGCCGACGTTTGAAATCAACATCCTTTCCAAAAAAGCAGTGGAGGGGGAGGTGATGGCAGGATTTGATGAGGCCGTCAATTATGATGAAGTAGATGAAAGTGCTGAAGCCGATGAAATTTTGAAAACGGAAGAGTTAGAAGCCAATGCGATAGTGGATGCCATCAAGAGCCGCATTGGAACGCCCGTTTATGACCCAAAATCACAGAGCTTTAAACCCTGTACCTATAGGGATATCGTCGTATTGCTTCGAAGTTCAAAATCGTGGACGCCTACTTTTGAACAAGTCTTTTTAGAGGCTGGCATCCCACTTTTCGCAGATAGCAGTACAGGTTACTTTGATACCTTAGAAATTAAAATGGTGATGGCGCTATTAAAAATCATTGACAACCCATTACAAGATCTCGACCTAATGACAGTACTTAGATCGCCTATGGTCGGTTTAAGTATCGAAGAACTGGTGATGATCAAGGCTATAACATCCGACAAAACCTATTTTTACTTGAAGTGTCTGACTTACATGGACTCTGAAAAAGTTGAGGAACAAATAAAGCTCAAAGCGAAACTTGTCAGATTTTTTAATCTGTATTCGACGTTGTGCGCGAAGGCGCTGTATTTACCACTGGATGAACTCGTGTGGTCTGCGATGCAACAATCTGGGTTTTATTATTATGTCAGCGCCATGCCAGGCGGTGTTTCAAGACAAGCGAATTTAAAGCTGCTCGTCGATCGCGCTTCAGCGCTTCAAAGTTCGCGCATCATCACACTTGGTCACTTTATTGAATTTGTAGATAAAATGGGAACGAGCAACGGCGATTTCGGCGTGGCGAGTGTCATCAGTGAAGAAGATAACGTCGTGCGGCTGATGAGCATTCACAAATCAAAAGGCCTTGAATTTCCAATCGTCATGATTGGAGGCCTTGGTCGAAGATTCAATTTCATGGATGCGCAAGGCGATTTGATACAACACAAACGCCTTGGAATGGGGCTTTCAGCGGTGGATTTATCGCTGAGAACAAAATCAAAGACACTTCCACAATTTGTCATTAGAGATCAAATTAGACGTGAGACGCTCTCGGAAGAGATGCGCGTATTGTATGTTGGACTGACAAGGCCCGTGGATCAAATCGTACTATTTGCCACCGTTTCTGATTATGAACGCAAAGCGAATCAATGGGCTCGCGGTATTGATCCCTTAAGTCTCTTAAGTGCAAATGGCTATATCGACTGGATTATGCCTGCTCTTCTAGGTACTGACGGCGTGGTTATAAAGGTACAGGATCCAGAATCACTTGCAATAAGTGCCCTGCACACAGAAACTATTGAAGTAACGCAGATTAAGAAATGGAAAGCCATCTACGATGACGCGCATGATTTTATAGAAAAAAGTGAAATTTATGCAGCCATTGATGCGCGGTTATCATTTAATAACCGCTCAGAAGTGGGCGTCTTTAAACCGTTGAAAATTTCTGTCTCAGAAAAAAAGAATGAGACGATGTCTGATAATATAGGTTTTAAAACACCTGCACTTTATGAAACGCCTCAGTTTATGAAAAGGGAATTGCCTTTAACTGCTGCAGAGATTGGTACTGCCATGCATACCATTCTTGAGAAAATTGATATCGAGTTATCACCCGATCATAAGACGCTAACTGAGTTTATCGCAGCATTACAGGAAAAAAACTTTCTGACGGAGAGTGAAGCGCGTCATATTGATAAAGAAAAACTATTAAAATACTTGACGTCGAATCTTGCCCAGCGCGTAAAAGCGGCCCACTTCGTTTATAGAGAAACGCCGTTCGTTCTTAAAATGGAGGACCAGTATGTTCAAGGTATCATTGATCTTTATTTAGAGGAATCCGACGGACTAGTCTTGGTGGATTATAAGACAGATAGAATTGGACGGGAGTCAATCGAGGTTATTGCTGAGCGCTATCGTGGCCAATTGGCAATCTACGAACAGGCATTAGAAAGATTGACTGGAAAAAAGGTCAAAGAAAAAGCCATTTATTTTCTCGATAACGATACACTTTATCCGATGTGAAAGAGGGACGTATGAAACTAAAAAAAGAATTGGACACTGCCATCACTGCCGCAAAATTGGCAGGAGAAAAAATTATGGAAATATATACCAAAGACTTTGCCGTCTGCTATAAAGATGACAAATCTCCGGTTACTGAAGCAGATATATTGGCGAATAAACTAATACTTGAAACGCTTTCAAGTGTATTTCCGGAAGATGGTTATCTTTCAGAAGAAGCAAGAGATGACTCAAGCCGTTTCATAAAAGAGAGATTCTGGGTGATTGATCCTCTGGACGGCACAAAGGAATTCGTAAAGAAGAACGGAGAATTTTCAGTGAATATAGGCCTAGTAGATCGTGGTGAGGTCGTACTTGGTGTCATCTACATCCCCGTACGCAAGCGCATCTATTTTGCCGTAAAGGGTGAAGGTGCCTATAGACAAGAGGAAAATGGCGATGTTGCAAGCCTCCACGTTTCAAGTAGAGTTAAGCCTTTCAATATGCTTATAAGCCGGTCTCATACGTCTAAGCGTACCATTTCACTTCTCAAAAAAAAGGCGTTTGAGATGTTAAGCCTGACGGAGATGGGGAGCGCTCTGAAGGGGTGTTTGATTGCAGAAGGGCTATACGATGTCTACTATAATTTTGGGCATTCCATGAAATGGGATACTTGTGCCATGGAATGTATCATCCTAGAAGCAGGCGGCATCATCAGACGGTTAGATGATGCGTCAATCGACTATGGGGAAGTGGAAACAAAAAATTATGGTTTTTATATCATCAACACCCCTGAAAATCACATCGACATTTCAGAACTTTAACGACAGATTACAATGGAGGTGAACATGGCTAGTAAATATGACGTATTATTTTTGGACCTCGATAATACCTTGTTTGATTTTGAAAAATCAGAAAAAAATGCACTGATCCGTACGGCAAAGCAATTTGGTTTTGGAGACACCACCCATTTATTTGAGAAAACGTATCATGAAGTGAACAAACCCTTGTGGCAAAAACTCGAAAAAGGTGAGTGCACGGCTGATGTTATCAAAATTGAGCGATTTGTCCAGCTTGTCATCCAACTGGAATCGACTTGTGACCCACTAGAAATGAGCGACTATTACATTCAGAGACTTGGTGAAGGGATCGATATGTTTCCCAATGCAAGTGAGATTTGTGAAACCTTAAGTAAAGACTATAAACTCGTGGCTGTAACGAATGGGATAAAAGCGGTTCAGGAGAATCGAATAAAACGTTCAGGGTTATTGAATTTTTTTGATGCCGTGATTATTTCAGAAGATGTAGGCTATAGCAAACCGAATCCAATGATCTTTGAAATTGCAATGAATAAAATAGGACATTTTGATAAAAATACGGTCCTAATGATCGGAGACTCTTTGAAAGCAGACATTCTTGGTGCCCATGCAGCTGGATTTGACACATGTTGGGTCAACCTGCTTGGACAGGAATCCCCTGAAGAGCCCGTCTATAAATGGGAAATTACGAAATTGGAACAATTACTAAACTATTTGTAATAAACGTTTGATATTTGTATGAAAAAAGGTACAATAGCAATAGATGCTCTTTTGGAGGCAAAAAATGCAGTTTCAAAAAATAAGTCAAAATGCGTACCTTTCAAACAAATGGCCCCATGGTGAAACCACTGAACTCTATATTTATCCCAAAGACGGAAATTATGAAGCGCGCGAGTTTTTATGGCGTGTCTCTTCAGCGACGGTGGCAAGTGAAGCTTCTGACTTTACCGTTCTATTTGGTGTTAAAAGGTGGATTATGCCCTATGATAATACATTACTATTAACACATACAAACAATAGTAAACCACTCTACAGTATCACATTGAAACCTTATGAAGCCCATTGCTTTAAAGGTGACTGGAACACAACTAGCGTCGGAAAAACGCGTGATTTCAATCTGATGTTAAAAGAAGGTGCCTTTGGTATCTTAAAGCCGACGACCTTATTACCAGACACACACTATGACTTGGGCCATCTATTTCAAGAAGCGTTTGATGAACGGCTGCCGCTTGCGGACCATACCTTGACCCTTGGTATGTACTCAAGAGATTGCGATTTTGAAATTAAAACGGATGATGAGACGCAAGTTTGTGTACGTGAAGATCTTATGTTGATACACTATACACTTGAAGAAGTGGACATGGTCAAGACGTTTATCATTTCTCAAAAGACACAGGTGACATCCCATCTCGTGATGTTTGCTGTCACCTATTAAAAATAATAATCCTGAGCGATCGACGGGTCGACGCTCAGGATTTTATTTTTTTGTTATAACAGATTGTCCAAAGAAGAATTGACGATAGGTGTAGAGTCAGCTGTAACCTCTAACGGTTCGGTGACTTTAATCACTGGAAGGAACAAAGTGAAAGTGGTGCCTTCATCGATAGCACTATCAACATGAATTGTACCACCGTGTTGCTCAATGATAATCTTTGCAATAGAAAGACCTAAACCCGTGCCGCCATGTTGATTTTCTTTCATCTTTGTTCGAGATTTATCTGCGCGATAAAAACGGTCGAAGATGTGCGGCAAGTCTTCTTTTGAAATACCAATGCCGTCATCCGAGATAACGACGATGGCGTGGTTTTCAGAGCGCCTTAAAGAAAGTGATAGCTTTCCGCCATCAGGTGTATATTTGATACTGTTGTCAATGAATATTCTAAGCGCTTGCTTTAACTTGTCTGATGAACCATGAATCGAGAGGTTCTGATCGATCGTCTCACTGATGTCATGCTGTGAGTCGATCAAACGCGTTTCCTTGACGATTTCGGTAAATAGTTCGGTGAAGCTGAAGGGTACTTTGTCCATTTTTAAGGAACCCTTATCGTTTCTTGCGATAAACAATAGGCTTTCAACCAAACTGTGCATATTATCTGTCTCACTTAAAATAGCATGAATGCTTTCTTCTAGAATTGCAGGGTCGTCTTTACCCCATCTATTGAGCATGCCAGCATAACCTTTGATGACGGCGATAGGGGTTCTCAGTTCATGAGAGGCATCTGAAACGAATTGTTTTTCACGTTCATAACTTTTTTGAATGTCGTTGAGCATCTGATTAAACGTCAAAGCAAGGTCTTTAAGTTCATCTTTTGTTCCGCTCACATTTAAGCGCGTACTTAAATTGTTGCCCGACATATCCTTCACTTGTTCGGTCATGACCTTTATTGATTTAAGATGTTTGTTTGCCATCTTTGATGCCGATCGAATCGAAGACAAAATGAGAACAAAGCAGAGAACAAACCCTATAGGAAAGGTGGCTTCCAGTGTATTTGTATGTTTAGTCAATTCGGTTTTGACGGCGTAATAGATAAGTGTATTATCGTCGAAGATCATTGAACCCGTTTCAAAGAGCATTGGAAAGTTCGGAAAAATTCTAAAATCGTATTCGACGACAGTGGACGCCTCTTGATAGCTCAAACCGTCATCTGAAGTGGCATATAGTGGCGCCTGTTCAGCATTGTACACATATAACTGTAAGTTGTTTTGATTCAAATAGGTATCAATAGATTCTGATTTGAAATCTTGTGACGAAGTGAGCATGGATTCAATATAGATTCGGTCGTTTTTCAAATCCTCTTGTGCATTATAGAATAAATAATAAGCAAAAGAGACGTAGATAAAGAAAAACAAAAATGTGATTAAAAATAAGAGCCGGAGGGCATAGCCAAGCGTCAATTTAAATGTGATATTGAATCGAATCAATGAAATAAAGCGATCATAGGTCGAAGAAAAATAAGATGATTTTTCTTGCTCAAGGGGTTCACGTCTCTTAGTAACATTTTCTGCTTTTGTACGCTTGACCTCTTTTGGAATCGCCATCTTGGCTGTGTTTGTTTTCTCAGTTGTCTTCTTGACAACGACGCGTTTAGCATCTGAACTTAAGCCATCTTCTCTTCTAGAAGGGACTTTTTTATTTGTACTGCTTGAGGCAACTCGAGACTTCTTTGATGGTGCAGGTTTTGCACTAGGCGTCGCGTTGACTCTAGATTCAGTTTTTTGGCCGGTTTCCTTACTTATTATCTTCATCTTTAAATAAATAGCCTACCCCTCTAACGGTATGGATAAATTTAGCACTAAAACAATCGTCAATTTTACTTCTAAGATAACGTATATAAACGTCGACAATTTTCGTTTCTCCAAAATAGTCGTAGCCCCATACTTTATCTAAAATCTGTTCACGTGTCAGCGCTATGTTTTTGTTTTCAGCTAGATAGTGTAAAAGATCAAATTCTGTTTTTGTGAGTTCAATGGTGGTTTGATCGTAATAGGCAGTATATTGGTTGTAATCGATTTTGAGCTTGCCCGAAATGAATGTATTCGTATTGACCGCCTGATGTGCGCTCGCTTTTCTGAAAATTCTACGGATGCGTGCTAACAGTTCTTCAATAGCGAAAGGCTTTGTCATATAATCATCAGCACCAAAATCGAGGCCAATGACTTTATCCATGATATCGTCTTTTGCAGTGAGCATGATAATGGGAATTTCAGAGTTCAAACGAATGCGTCTACAAACTTCCATGCCATTCAAACCGGGTAGCATTATATCGAGTACAATTAAATCAAAATCCCCTTCAAGTGCTTTATCGAGACCTGTTCTACCATCATTTGCCGTTTCAACCGAAAAACCTTCATGATTCAATTCGAGTTCAATAAACCTTGCGATTTTAAGATCATCTTCTACGACCAGTATTTTTTGCATGTTCGACCTCCATAGATGTGTACGTGTTTTATCATTACTCTAACTATAGCATTTAGAGTCTGGTTTTAAAAGTAAAAAGAGAGAAACGCATACGTTTCTCTCTGGCTTTATTGCACAACTGCAAACATTGAAGCGGAACGATTATGCCATACGATCTTCATCTTCTTTTCTTTCAGTTTTTGTCGCGTCATCATTACGGAAAGCTTTCTCAAAATCCATGTTTTTACCTTCGCTATCTAAGATGGAAATTTTAAATCCAAATAGGTAAGGGAGGATTAATAGGAACATCGATACTGGCATTGTAAATAGGATGAGTAATGCGGCAATGGTCAATGGAATATCTAATACGCGTTTTGATTTGTTGCCAATAACAAAGCTTGTCTTATGCATTTTTGCGAAGAATTTTCTGACGTCTTCAAAGAAGTCGTTATCTGGTTTGCTGTTTCTTCTTGAGTGACCATCGGGTCTCGGCGTATTTCTAACGGGCCTTTGACCAGGTTTTGTATAAGCTGTCTTATTTGATGCTTCAAGGGATATAAGGGCTTCTACCATATCGCCATCGTGTTGCTCCAAGGCTTCTTTTGCTTCTTTGTAGCTTATGTTAGCTCTTTCCATGAGCATATCGATTTTTTCTAAACTTACTGACATTTGAATGCCTCCTCTAATTTTCTTTTTATTTTATAAAGTTGATGTTAGTGAAAGTGTACCAAATCTATCTTAAATACCAACCAAGGAATGGTTAGAATTTGGATAGAATTATTGATTTTTAGTATTTGTATTTGTGCGGTTCTTGATCCAGGCGTCAACATCTGTAACGTTTCCGTTTTCACGGTGGATTTGAAGCTTGATGCCAAAGAAAAATGGAACAACTAAGACGATGATGGACAAAGGAAGCGTCCAAAGGGCGATGATAGCGACGATGAGTAGCGGCAGTTCCAGTACAGCTTTGTCATCTTTCTTCCATATAAGCTTGATGCGCATCATTTTTTTTAAAACTTTCATACCTTGATGTCCCCAAAATTTCAACTGGGACTCAAAGGCGTTCTTTTTTGCATCAAAGGATTCTTGTTTTTCCTTCTTAGCATCCTCAGCTGTTTTGCTTGAGTTTTGTTCTATTCTGATGATGGCTTCAACGACATCGCCGTCACACGCTTCAAGCATGACTTTTGCTTCTTTGTAGCTAACTTTTGTTCTATCGATTATTTTCTCGATGTTTTCAAGTGTTACTGACATATCATAGCCTCCTTTTAGTGAATCAATTGATTTGAACTCATTATATCTCGGGTTCATTAACATGAAACCAATGAACGGTTAAAAATCAGATAGAATCCACTTAGTGAATGACTCATTTTTAAATGTTACAGAAGCGTAAGCCTGATTAATGAATGTTAACAGTATATCTATTGACTCAAAAGTTAGCAAATGATATTATCATAGTCGTTGACAGGTAATACGATTGAATTACAACTTGATTTACATTTATCCCCCCTTTATTAATAAATGTAAATTGTCAATTCCGGCGCACTGAGGTGCGTCTTTTTTTTTGCTTATAATGGTAAAAAATGTAAACTTGACATTTGTCTTAAAAGACAATAAACTTAATGCAACAAGCATTCATCTAGCTAAAGAAGCCTTTGTTTTGAACGTGTATATAAACAAATATTTAACCCTCAACCTATTAGAAAGGCAATGTGACACACATGAAACCGTCAAATAAATTAATCATCTGGGGAAACTACTTCGGATTCGTAATCATGGGAATGATCGTTGTCTCATTTGGTTCAACCATGCCATACATAAGAGATGAATTTGCACTGTCCTTTGAAAATGGTGGTTTGATATTGGCATTTTTCTCTGGGAGCTACTTGATTAACGGTATGTTAAGTGGATGGCTTGTGGATTGGATTGGAAAAAAAGCAATTTTAGTAACAGGAAATAGCTTATATGTCATTGGTTTGTCGTCACTTTTTTTTGCATCTCAAGTCTGGATCATCTATGTAAGTGTTGTTATACTTGGCATCGGATGGGGTTTCTGCAATACGACAATCAATATTCTCGTAAATGATTCTAGTCATGGGGATGCCAAGGCCATGAGTCTGCTTCATATGTCGTTTGGCGTAGGTGCTTTTATTGTCCCTTTACTATTCAACGTATTTCTAAAATTAGGCTTAACGTGGAAAGAACTGATGCTGTTTTTGTCGTTATTAGCGCTAGTCTCATTTGTTCTTTCCCTATTCATGCAAATCGATTTTGTTAAGGAAAATAAAAAAGAGGGGTCGAAAAAGCATTTTCAAAATTCAAAGCAACTTATACTGTATATGGCAATTCTCTTCTTTTATGTAGGTAGTGAAAGTGCCTTTAGTGGTTGGATTGTCAGTTATCTAATTACAGGACTCAAGATGGCGGCAGGATTTGCACAAAACATGTTGTCAATTTTGTGGCTGACGATTATCATAGGTAGATATGCCATTGGGTTGCTAGGCACGCGTATCAACAAGGGGAAATTTGTGATGGCAGCCAGCGGCATCGCGCTTTTAAGCATGGTTCTTTTCATATCAACGAGCAATCAAATCATCATTTTTATATCTGTAATTGGCATTGGCCTTTCATTTGCCGGCATCTATCCGCTGACGATGGCACATGCAAATCCAATCATTAGAGGATCGGGTCTTGCCACAGCACTTGTGATTTCAGGTGGTGGTCTGGGATCTACTACTGTACCCTATTTGAGTGGTCGTATTGCAGATGGTTATGGAACGGTAGCCATCATTTCGACAATCCTTGTGACGTTAACCTGCATGTTTATATTCTCTTGGATTAATGAAAGACAAAATATGAGGAGTCTTTAAATGGTTATAGGCAATGGTGTCGATATTATTGAAATTGAAAGGATGCGAAAAATCATAGAAAAAAAACCGCGTTTTTTGGAACGCAATTTCACATTGAAAGAGCGCGAACTGTTTTTAGAAAAAAAGATGCATCCCGCAACCATAGCCGCAGGATTTGCTGGAAAAGAGGCAGTATCTAAGGCTATGGGAACTGGTATTCGGGGCTTTAATCTCATTGATATTGAAGTGTTAAGAGATGTACTTGGTAAACCATGTGTTAATCTCTATGGAAACGCTAAAGAAGTCGCGACTAGTAAGGGGATAGAATCCTTTGAAATATCGCTATCTCATACAGACGAAACTGCGATTGCTTTCGTTATATCTCTCGGCAAAAGATAAATTATTATTTTTATGGATTATTGTTGTGAAAGAGCGTAAAATTAAGATTGTGTATAACAATACACCACATAAAAAACAACTTAAAAACGTTTGAATGAGAGGTTTATATGAACAAACTGACAAGACCGGTCTGGGTAGATATCAATTTAGATAATTTGGCTCACAATATGAGAGAAGTAAAGCGCATAACATCATCAAAGGCGTTGATTTCGGCGGTAATTAAAGCCGATGGATACGGACACGGCGCTCTATATATAGCACAAACGCTCCTTGAAAATGGCGCTGACCGCTTTGCCGTAGCAACCTTATCTGAGGCAATTCAACTTAAAAAGGCTTTTAGAACGACAGAAATCATGGTACTTGGTTATACGCCGAATGATTTGATTGATGGCGCGATTGAAAACGACATCATTCAGACGGTTTATTCATTAGAGCAAGCCGAATTTTTCAATACGCGCGCCGCTCGTTTTGGAAAAACCTTAAAAGTACACATCAAGCTTGACACGGGCATGCGAAGAATTGGCATGTCTATTTCGGATGAGACTATTGAGGCAATCCTGACTATGTCTAAACTAATAAATTTGGAGTTGGAAGGCATTTTCACTCACTTTGCAGTCGCAGACGAAGTCGATAAATCCTTTACCATCGAACAAGTCAAGCGATTTAAAACGGTTGTAGAAGCTCTTGAAGCAAAAGGACTCGTCATACCGATAAAGCACGTATCCAATAGCGCTGCGATTATTGACTGTCCAGAGTACAACTTTGACATGGTCCGTGCAGGCATCATGTTATACGGACTGTATCCATCGCCAGACGTCAAAAAAGAAACGGTAGATCTAAGGGAAGCTATGTCATTGAAGGCCAAGGTTGCGCATGTTAAGATAGTCCATGGTGGAGAAGGTGTGAGTTATGGCCTCAAATATGTTGCACCTGCTGAAACACAAATTGCCACTATACCTATTGGTTATGCGGATGGTTTTACGAGAGGTCTGACTTTTAAAGCAAAAGGCATTGTCAAAGGGGAAATTAAGCCCATAGTCGGCAGAATTTGTATGGATCAATGTATGATTGAGGTGGATGGTCTTGAGATAAAAGTAGGTGACACGATTACTCTTTTTGGTGAGGCAGATGGAAAACGCATCAGCATTGACGCGTATGCGGACATGCTGGGGACAATCAATTATGAAATCGTCTGTATGATGGGGAAACGCATTCCGAGAAGATATTTAAAAAATGGAGCAACCGTACAAATAGTTGACCTTATTTTAGAATAAATCACGACTTCTTTGTGGTAGTGAACTAATATATATGATATTATATGATAAGGATTATTCATGTAGGGCTATTAGACATTGTACCTATAAATAGTTGAGAACCTATGATTAATCTATGAATCATAAAACTAAAGAAAGACTCAGGTCTTTTGAAAATAAGCAAGAAGGATACGAAACCATGGCCAAGCCTTAGCTGGTTCCTTGCGAATCAGTTTATATTGTGTGTTTGTGCAATGTGTCTAAGAGACAAAGTGAATGGAGATGATGCTAAAAGTGACCATTAAAAGAGGCGATGTTTTTTTTGCTGACTTATCACCGGTTAGGGGATCTGAGCAAGGCGGACAAAGGCCTGTATTAATTATACAGAATAACATAGGGAATAAATATAGCCCTACCGTTATCATAGCTGCGATTACAGCAAAAATCGCAAAAGCCAAATTGCCGACGCATGTCGAAGTTGGGGCCTCGCAAGTCGGATTACTTAAAGATTCAGTTGTATTACTTGAACAAGTAAGAACAATTGATAAAACGCGTTTAATTCAAAAGCTGGGACAACTCGAAGATGATGTGATGTCTCGTGTTGACAAAGCGCTAGTGATTAGTTTAGGGTTATATGAGGATGTGACATAATGCCTGTATATTTATTATGCAGGTTTTTTCATGATAAAGTGTAAGAGGATGGAGAATTTATGAAAAAGAAAATATATATGGTTGTATTGTTGATAAGCATCCTTGCAACAGGTGTGCTGTTATATGGAAGAATTAATGTCGAAAGTCAATCAAAGAGCGTTGAAATTTTGGCGGATTACGATGAATTTACCATCATGGCATCTCAACAGGGACTTTCTGAGATTGAAATGTTTAAATTACTTAAAGATGCAGGGGTTTCAGGCGTAGCCTTAAAGGAAGAATCTCTTTTTAGTATGGTTAATGAGATGAAGCCACTTCAGTACGATTTATTTAAGACGGTTTTAAACAATTTGGATTGGAGAGACAACTATGGTGCGGAGGCCGTTTCATTTTTAGAAAAGGATGATATAAACCCATACAACATCGTTATACGCACAAAAGATCAAGACGTGTTTGAATTTCTAAAGAGCGGAATCACGGCGAGATATGATGAAGCCTTTTACAAATTCTTTGATGAATCAATCAATACGATTGTCCTTCAAGGGGACATTAAAGATATTTATTATACAGAAAGTGCAAAATATACAGACTACTTGGCAAAGGGCATAAAATTGCCTAGACAAATCGTTTCTTCATCTATAGAAGACATCGGTCTGGGATTTGATTCGGTAAAAGTAAAACAAATCAAAGAGGCTGGTTTATCAGTTAATTTAAGACCGAGCAATTTCGATAAATATAATTCAAAATTGGTGGATGCCTATTTCGCAGACGTTAAAAGATTTGGTGAGACGCCAAATGTATTGATATTCAACGGTAGTGAAATTATGAGTTATAACGCTGAAAAAGGCACTTACGATCAGAAACTCTATGATAGTCTCAAAGAATCAGGTATTCCAATCGGTATGGTAGAAGCCGCCGATCAACTTGGCTTTATCGAACAAAAGGGTGTCGATGTCCTTGCTAAAGACCTTGAATATAATGTTGTCAGAGTATTTCCGATGATTGAGTATATCCAGCAACGTTACAATTACCTCGGCTATTATGAGGGTGGTAAAGAAATAGAAAATACGATGTATCGTGCTATTACGGAACGCAATATTCGCGAAATATATTTCAGACCTTATAAGGACAGCAAATTCACTTATTATACAGATTTAAATGAATACAAGAAAACATTCTCTGGACTTGAAAAAAGACTTGAAGCACATAACATCACACTTGGAAAACCAAGCGTCATTCCATTCAACCACACATCGATATACATGCGAATGTTATCTAGTTTAGGTCTTTTGGTACTCGGTTTGATTATCTTGAAGCTCGTCTTCGACATCGCTGAAATATTTGAATGGGTACTCTTCGGTATTGGAACGGTTGGCATTCTAGGCATCAATTACGTGGCACCCAATATTAGTATTGAGTTATTTTCCTTTGCAGCTGCGAATATCTTTCCTACGTTGGCAATCATTTTTGTCGTTGAATTTGTCAAAGATATTTTGTTAAGCAACAAGGTATACACGTTAAAAGGAATCCTTGTTAAAAGCACCACAGGATTGACAATTGCCATTTTGATCTGCATGATTGGCGGTTTCTACGTCGCCGCCACTATGTCGAGACCTGATTATTTGATAGAAATGAGTTTCTACCGAGGTGTTAAAGCGAGTTTGTTGTTGCCTATGATTTTTTTCGTTGTCATCTACCTCATAAAATTGGGGTATAAACGCAACCCACGTGAACTCGAAGGAAATACTTTCTTTGTTGAAGATATTAAGCGCTTCCTCTTTGAAGATGTTAAAATGTACTATGCCTTAGTAGCCGTTTTACTTGGTGGCATTTTATATGTTTATATTGCAAGATCAGGCCATGAAACAAATATTGAAGTGCTGAATATTGAACTGATTTTTAGAAATTTCCTTGAAGACATTTTCTTGGCAAGGCCAAGAACAAAAGAGATATTTATCGCATTTCCTGCATTGAGTGCAGCGATTTACTTTGCAGCTAGGGGCTACAATAAAATGTTATTCCCACTTCTATTTGCATCAGTCATAGGATTGACCTCTATCGTGAATACGTATTGCCATTCGAGAGCACCAATTTATTTATCATTTAGCAGAACGATAATCGGCTTGGCGTTCTCAATCGTAATTGGCCTTGTGGTTGTTGTGATTTTAGATTTTTTAAATAAATTTTACGTGTCACATTTTGGGAGTAAAAAATATGAATAAAGTAGTCATTTCTGGATTCTATGGGTTTCATAACATCGGCGATGAAGCAATCTTGAAAACTTTGACCGACCAGCTCAGAAAGCTTGATTCAGAAATTCAAATCACCGTGTTATCGCATAATCCGGAAGAAACGATGTCGAAATTTGACGTCATTGCTGTTAAACGCAACGATATTATCAAAGTTTTTTCTGCAATCAAAAATGCCGATATTCTCCTTAGTGGTGGTGGAAGTCTGCTCCAAGACGATACGAGTGCGAGAAGCATTCACTATTATTTGACGATTATCCAAATGGGATTATTTTTAAAGAAACATGTATTTTGCATAAGCAACGGAATTGGCCCAATCATTCGCGAAAGCAATAAAAAACAAGTCGCCCGTGTTCTAAATAAAGTGGGACATACGACTGTGCGTGATTTTAACTCTCAAAAATTGTTGTTGGAGATTGGAGTTAAACCAGAAAAAGTGTCCGTTTCAGCAGATATGGTCATCGCAATGACTATGCAGTCACCTGAAATCGGATTGAAGATAATCAAAGAAGTGGGCATTGTGGATCGCGAGCGCAAGTTACTAGGAATCGCCATTAGGCAAAAGGATTTTAGGACACCTGAAAAACGCGACCAACTCATCGAACTTGCAAACAGACTTTCTAAAAACTATTCGGTACTGTTTATCCCCTTCTATTATAAAAACGATACTAAAATCTACGATGACATTCACGCATATGTTAATGACCATGTTTATTTCATTAAAGAGAAATACAATACGGATGCATTTATGAGTTTGCTAGAAAATTTAGATATGCTTATTGGATCAAGATTGCATTCTTTGATTTTTTCGCTCGTTGCTGAGGTGCCTTTCATAGGCATTAGCTACGACCCTAAAATTGAAAATTTTATGGACATGATTGGGATGCAACCGGTTTGCTCAATGGACAACTTCAATCCAGATAAATTGTTGAAGGCTGTAGTAGAACTTGATACGGATTATGTTGAACGCAAAATTGCGATTGTTGAAGCAAAACACTTGTTAAAAAAACGACTACTGATTAATGATGAGATGTTAAAAAAGGTACTTTGATGGAGGCAATATGGCGCATGAAAAAGCCGTGAAAGCAGTTAAGATATTTGGCGTGAGATTTGACAACGTAGATGCTGAAGAAGCGAACAAACAATTTATTGCGCTAATGGGTAGCGACAAGCTTGGCGTGATTTATACACCCAACACTGAAATCATCATGAAAGCACAAGATGATCCTGAATTCAAAGCAATATTGAACGAAGGGGATCTCGTCATACCAGATGGCATCGGTGTTGTTCTCGCTTCGAAGATTCACCATTTGGGTTTGACGGAGCGCGTACCAGGCATTGAGCTCATGACGATGATGCTTGAATATTGCAACAGAACGGGAAAATCGATTTATTTGTTTGGTGGCCAACCCAAAGTCGCAGAGATGGCAGCTGTAACGATTAAGAAGGCTTATCCAAATTTAAAAATAGCGGGTACGCGTGACGGTTTTTTTGAAAACAACCAAGACATTCATATCCTTGATGAGATCAACGGAAAAAAGCCCGATATCCTTTTTGTTGCATTAGGTGCGCCTAAACAAGAGAAATGGATCAGCAAATATAAAAAAACCATCAATGCAAAGGTTGCTATGGGTGTTGGCGGTTCGTTAGACGTTTGGGCTGGAACCGCTAAACGTGCGCCAGTGTTTTTTCAAAAAACTGGATTGGAATGGTTTTATAGATTTTTAAAGCAACCGACGCGTATCATGCGGATGATGTCGTTGCCGAAGTTTATGATTAAAGTGATTCTGACAAAACAAATAGAAAATTAATAGCTGGAGGAAATCGTTATGGAAAACCAAAGCATGGGTGATTTGTTGGCTCAATACGGGTCGACTGAAAGATTGTATACAGGTGACGTGGTTGAAGGCGTTGTCATCTCTTCAAATTCAGACGAAGTAATGGTTAATATCAACTATATGGCAGATGGCATCTTGCCGAAGGCCGAACTCCTCGAAAACAATCCGCTTGATTTTCATGAAGGGAATCAAGTAAAAGTATTCATCTTAAAATTGGATGATGGAGATGGCAATGTGCTATTGTCTCTCAAAAAAGCGTATGAACTTATCATTTGGGATGAATTTCAAACGCTTTATGAGACACATAAGACATTTAATGTCAAAGTTAAAGAAGCTGTAAAGGGTGGCGTTGTTGCACACTTCAAAGGTTTTCCAGTATTTATACCAGCTTCACAAGTGTCATTAGCCTTCGTTGAGGATTTAACACCTTATGTTGGAATGACACTTGAAATCGAACTGACAGAATATAACGCCGATAAGAAAAAAGTTGTCGGTTCTCATAAAAACCTTCTCAAGAAGAAGTTGGCCGTCAAAAAAGCAGAGTCACTTTCGCGCGTATCGAGTGGCGATGCGTTAGAAGGCACAGTTGTAAGACTTGCGGATTATGGCGCCTTTGTCAATATAGGTGATATGGATGGTTTGATTCACATCTCGCAAATGTCTTGGAAGCACATCAAGCATCCATCTGAAGTTTTGTCGGTTGGAGACGTTGTGAAAGTGGTTGTACTCTCTGTAGATCGCGATAAGGAAAAAGTGTCGCTCAAACTAGCTGAAATCAAAGAAAACCCATGGGAAACACTTTCTGAGCGGTATGCGATTAATGAGGTTGTTACTGGAAAAGTGACACGGTTGATGAATTTCGGGGCATTCGTTGAAATTGAAGACGGTGTTGAAGGTTTGGTACATATCTCTGAACTCGCCGAGCAACATGTCATGCGACCACAAGAAATCGTACAGGTTGGTGATAGCGTTGAAGTGATGATTCTAGATATGATTCTTGAATCTCAAAAGCTGTCACTCAGTTTAAAAGCAGCTTCAGCACTTGGCGACGTGACCTATGACGACTATACTGAAGAAATCCCAGAAAAACAGACGACCTTGTCTGATTTGTTTGGTGACAAACTTAAGAATTTGAAATTTTAATGACGGATAGTAAATACAAGCGGCATGTTTCCATTTTGGGAACATGCCACTTTTTTTGTTTTATGACCTACAAATAAGGGTATTATAACCATTAGAATTATTATGATGAAATAGTTAAATCTTGGAGGCCCCTAATGGAAAATTTAAAATTAAAACCGGAGCAACTTACAAGTAGATGCGATCTTAACCAATTTGAGTTTAATACGACGGAAGAATTAGTCCCGTTAAGAGGAATCATTGGTCAAGAACGCGCTAAAAAATCGCTTGAATTTGGACTTAGCGTCACCAAAAAAGGATACAATATCTATGTTTCTGGTCAATGGGGTACTGGAAGAAATAGCTTCGTCAATATGCTCACGGAAGAGCAGGCCATTAAACGCATTGCACCAAACGATTGGCTATATGTCAACAATTTCAAGGATCCATATCATCCTATAGCGATCAAAGTCAACTCTGGACAAGGTAAGAATATTATCAAGCAGGTTGAACGCGCCATCAGGTTTCTCAGACGCGGCATTATCGAGATATTTTCAAGTCGAGATTATGAAAATGCCAAACAAAAGCTCGTCGAAGCGTATAACCTGAAATCAAACAGCATCGTCGAACGACTCAATGAACTCGGAAAAAAATACGGTTTCATGTTCTCTTTGACAGAAAAAGGCATCGTCAGTATTCCTTTAAAAGACGGTGAGCCGATGAACGAGGAATCGTATAAGAACATTTCCCAAAAGGAATATGAAGGGTTGATGGCGAATTCTCAAAAACTCAGCTTAGAAACCATAGATCTTTTTAATAAACTGCGTATGGAAGAAGAGAGCTTGCGCATGAGACTAAAGAGCCTTGATGAACAAATGGGAAGACATCTCGTCAAATTCCATCTGGAGAGTATCAAAGATAAAAACAAGGAAAACGAAGAAATCAAAAGGTATATCGATTTACTTGAAGATGATATTGTCGAAAACTTAGAAAACTTCAAAGAAGAAGAAGAAGTAGATGATGAGGCAAACCCTCTGGCGATGCTGACTTCTGTACAGCACAATCCGGAAGCTTTCTTCGAAAGATATAGAATCAATTTGTTCGTAGATAACAGTACAGTCAAAAGCGCGCCAGTTGTTTTTGAATCGAACCCGACCTATTACAATTTAGCTGGCAGTATCGAATATCAAAATGAAATGGGTGTTATGAAAACAGACTTTACGATGATTAAGCCAGGTGCACTGCACAGGGCAAATGGTGGTTATCTGATACTTCTTGCAAAAGATATCTTGAGCAATCCATATTCATGGAAGAGTTTAAAACGCAGCCTACTCGATGATGCGGTCACCATTGACAGTCGTGCGGCAAATACCGGGGCTTTAGTCTCGCAAACGATTAAACCGGAACCAATCCCTATTGACGTTAAAGTCATTATTATCGGCGATTATTATACGTACTCTATACTGACCGCCTATGATGAAGAGTTTCAAAAGTTGTTCAAAGTCATGGTGGACTTCGACGACGAAATGGAACGCAAT
Source organism: Peptostreptococcales bacterium (assembly GCA_038246775.1). Classification (GTDB taxonomy): domain Bacteria; phylum Bacillota; class Clostridia; order Peptostreptococcales; family Acidaminobacteraceae; genus Fusibacter_C. Next base: position 88,585 of record JBBRVO010000001.1, read on the forward strand.
AAAGAAAACATCGACAAATTCGCGAGATTCGTATCAACAAAATGTCAAACGGAGGGTTTGAGTCATTTCTCTGCCGATGCCGTCGCCTTGCTTGTGGAGCATGCCACACGATTGGCGGACGATCAAAATAGATTGACTGCGCATCTGAAAACGTTAGGTGATATCATAATCGAAGCGGATGCATGGGCCAATTACTATAAAGAAGGTGTTGTTACAAAAGAACACGTAATTAAAGCGCTCGAAGAGCGAAAACTTAGGACCAATAAATATGAAGAAAATACTTTGGATTTATTCAAGGAAGGTATTTACTTGATAGACGTTAACGGATTCAAAATTGGAGAAATAAATGGATTAGCTGTATTGGGCACCGGCCAATACAGTTTTGGAAAACCTTCAAAAATAACCGTTTCAACCTACAAAGGTCGTCAAGGTATCATCAATATTGAACGAGAAGCACGTACGAGTGGTAAGATACACGACAAAGGCGTCATGATCTTAACCGGATTCTTAGGCCGCATGTTTGCACAAGACAAACCACTTGCATTAACAGCTAGTATCGTCTTTGAGCAATTGTATTCGGGTGTAGATGGCGATAGTGCTTCTAGTACGGAACTCTACGCTTTGATCTCCGATCTATCGGGTGTTCCAATCAATCAATCCATTGCCGTTACGGGATCCGTCAATCAACGCGGCAATATCCAACCCATTGGCGGCGTCAACGAAAAGATCGAGGGCTATTTCAAAGTTTGTAAATTGAAAGGGTTCAATAACGAACAAGGCGTCATCATTCCGATTCAAAATGTAAAAAACCTCATGCTTGAGCAAGAGGTCGTGGATGCTGTGAGAAAAGGTACTTTTCATATCTGGGCGATATCACATGTCGATGAAGGTTTAGAGATCTTAACAGGTAGAAAAACAGGCAAACGCACTAAGGATGGAAGTTTTGAAAAAGGGACGATTTACTACCTAGTTGACCAAAGGCTACAACATTTTGCTAAAGAACCTAAAACTAAATCTGCTCAGGATAAAAAGCCTTTAACCCCTTCTCAGTAATGATGTGGGTGATTGGGTAGTCATAGTGCTCGACTGGCAATGCCTCAACACACTGAAGATCAAAGGCGATTCCTATTTTGGGAATCGCTTTTTCTATTCTATTAAAGAAACGATCGTAGAAGCCGCCGCCATAGCCTAGTCTATAACCTTTGACATCAAAAGCGACACCAGGGGTAAGCACACAATCAATTTGAAGGTCATCAAACAATACATGTACTTCGGGATTTGGTTCTAAAATGCCGAATGTGTTGCGTTCAAGTGCCGATAAATCTTTAACTAGATAAAACTGCATCTCTTTGGTCAAAGGTGTAATATAAGGTAAAAGCAGGTTTCTACCAGAATCAATGATCGATTGATTGATGGCTGTCATAGAAATTTCATCTCTGAAATCCACAAAGGATGAAATGTTTTTTGCATTATTATATAGATTAAAATGCTTCAAGATATCAAATATGGTAGATTCCGCTTCAAGTCTTTCTTTAGGGGTTAACTGTGATCTAAGTGCCATAATATGTTTTCTAAAAGTTTTTTTATCCATTTCATTCACCTCAATGTAATATTTATTTAATAAATATAATCAATTATACTATTAAAAATACCAAGAAGTATAGGTATAATAGGAATAGGGTTTACGATAACGCCTGAATTGTTTATAATGATATGGGGTAAAGACATATAGTAAACGTTAACAACGCTAATCCTAGAGTCACAATCTGAGAATCGGGAGAAATTTATGATAGAATTTCTAAACGTAACGAAAAAATATGATAATGGCGTAATGGCTTTAAACAAAGTCAATGTCAAGATAGAGAAGGGTGAATTTGTGTTTATCGTCGGTCCAAGTGGGGCCGGTAAATCAACTTTCATCAAAGCTGTACTTAAAGAAGTGGATATCACCGATGGTAGTGTTATTGTCGATGAACAGGATATAACTGCGCTACATAGGCGCAAAGTGCCTTATTTGAGGCGCAAAGTCGGCGTTGTTTTTCAAGACTTTAGATTACTACCCAACAAAACGGTATATGAAAACATTGCATTTGCCATGGAGATCCTAGGAACGCCTCATAGAAATATAAGGAAGCAGGTTCCAATGATTCTCGCCTTGGTTGGGTTGACCGGCAAAGGCAATTTTTATCCGAACCAACTGTCAGGTGGCGAGCAACAAAGGGTTTCAATAGCCCGATCGATGATTAACAACCCACCCATACTGATTGCGGATGAACCGACAGGTAATTTAGATCCCGACACGTCATGGGAAATCATGAAAGTACTTAGAACGATCAACCGACGTGGCACCACGATTCTCATGGCCACGCACGATAGAGAAATCGTCGATATCATGAAAAAACGCGTCATTGCACTCGAAAATGGACAAGTTGCTAGAGATGACAAAATAGGGGTGTATGGCTATGACGATTAAACCAATTTTTACATTAAAAGAGGCCTTAAAAAGCCTTTGGCGCAATCGATTGATGAGCATCGCTTCGATATCGTCTGTATCTGCAACTCTTATGATTCTCGGCATCATTTTCGCATTGATAATCAATATTAATGCCATGGCTCAATCCGCTAAAGATCAATTTGATTCCATTCAAGCGTATCTTGTGGATTCACTACCTGCAGCGGAAATTGACATTATTATGACTAAAATTGAAGCTATAAAAGGTGTCGAAAGTGTCAACTATGAAAGTAAAAGTGACGCCCTTGCCAACATGAAAGATTCTTGGAAGGACAATGCTTACTTGCTAGAAGGTCTAGAAGAAAATCCTTTACCAAGTTCGGTGATTATTTACTTGGATGATATTGCTTATTCAGCAGGTGTTCTTGAGGGAATCAAAGGCATCAATGGCATTGAAGAAGTCAAGTCCTATCAAGATATCGTCGAACAACTGTTATCTATAACTGAAGCAATCAGAAAAACGGGCATCATCGTCATATTTGTTCTGATTGCCATTTCTACATTTATCATTCACAACACCATTAAGTTAACGGTCAATTCTAGACAACGTGAGATTAATATTATGAAGTACGTTGGCGCTACAAACTGGTTCATTAGATGGCCATTTTTAACGGAGGGGACATTGCTCGGACTTGTTGGTGCGGGCATTTCGGCACTACTCATGAAATTATCATATGATTATGTCTTTGAACTGATGCACTCAGATTTTTATGTGCTCGTGTCGGCATATGTCGTGCCTCCGGGCGAGCTCATGCGAGACATTGTATTTTTATTTGTTGTTATAGGCGCCGGGATTGGTGCATTAGGTAGTATTTGGTCAATGAGAAAATACCTCAATGTATAGGAGGATGCACGATATGATAAGTAAGAAAAACAGAATGCGTCCCCTATTGGCTTTGGTTATGGCCATTTCATTAGTCATCACTAGCGTAACGTTTGCAAATGACGAAATCAAAAAAAGAGAGCGTGAACTGGAAGAACTAAATAGTAAGATAGAAGCGCTAGACGCCTCCATAGATAAAAATAAAAACCTTCAATCTGAAACCAATATAAAAATTAAGACCGTTCAGTCGAATATTCGAAGTTTAGAATCGGAAATTGAGGCGCTAAGTACGAATATTGCCGACACCGAGAAGGCAATCGTCGTTAAAACGGCCGAACTTGAAGCAGCAGAGATTAAAATACTCGAAAAAAACGAGCTTCTCAACGACCGGTTACGCGTCATGTATAAAACGGGAACGATTGGCTATGTTGAAGTGCTCTTCGGTGCAGAGAACTTCACAGATTTACTATCCAGAATTGATATGCTACAGATGATCGTTGTACATGATCAAAATTTGATTCAGTTTTTAAAAGAACAACGCGATATCATCGAACAGAAAAAAGCGGAGCTTGAAACGATCAAACAGGAACTGGTTGCACTATCAAACAGCAAGCTCGCGAAACAGGACGAACTAAGCGTGGCACTAAATAACTTGATTGATTATAAAGCGGATCTTAGCAAAGATGAAGCTGCAATGAGTGAGATGGAAGATCAATTGCTTGTTGAGGCTGACCAATTAACGGATATTATCAAAAATCTTGAATCTGCCGCTGCCTATATCGGCGGTGAAATGATGTGGCCGGTCCCAGGGCATTATAGCATCAGTTCATTGTTTGGAAACAGGATTCATCCAATTTCTAAAGAGTATAAAATGCATACGGGCATAGATATTCAGTCGCCTCGGAAAACAAATTTTGTAGCCGCTCAAACAGGTACGGTTATATTTGCAAATTGGTTTGCTGGATATGGCAAGGCGATTATAATCGATCACGGAGGCAGTTATACAACACTTTATGCACATTTGGATGTTATTGGCGTCCAAGTGGGTCAAGTCGTTAAAAAAGGTCAAACAATCGGACAAACTGGAAACACAGGATATTCAACAGGACCTCATTTGCACTTCGAAGTTAGAATGAATGGCGATTATGTTGATCCGTTAACTTATGTAAAAGGAAATTGAGGTGTCTAAAATGAGAAAATTAAATGTATTAGTATTGAGTTTGTTTTTGATTGTCATAACGGCTCTAGGAACTTTCTTTGCCACAACCATTCTTCAGGTGGATACTGGTGACAAAGTGGTTATCAGCCAAGCGACCATTGATGCGTATCAAGTAACCATCGACAAATACCGTGAAATCGAAGAACTCCAAGCCTATATAGAAAAAAATTATTATAAAGATATTACGGAAGAAAAACTGATAGAAGGTATGAAAAAGGGACTTTTTGATGTCTTGCAGGATCCCTATTCAGTATTTATGAATGCAGATGAATTTGTAAATTATATGGAATCGTCATCTGGCGAGTATCCTGGAATTGGTATATATTTAGCGCCAAATGAAGCCAATGAAATCGAAATCGTTTCACCTATTGAAGATACGCCCGCAGATCGTGCAGGTTTAATCGCCAAGGATCTAATTGTCGGCGTCAATGGGAAAACAGTCAATGCTGACTTAATGGACGAAGCCATTGCTACGATCAAAGGCAATCCGGGAACACCTGTGACACTCTCTATTTATAGACCATCCAAAAAAGAAAAATTCGATGTTGATATCGTCAGAGAATGGATTGACATTAAAGTTGTCAAATCGGAGATGCTCGATGACAAAATGGGTTATCTGAGACTTTCGATGTTCGATGAAAAATCAGCTTCAGAGTTTGAAAAACACATGAATACACTTATTGCAGAGGGTGCAAAAGGTGTCATCATCGACCTAAGACAAAACCCAGGCGGTTATTTGGATCAATGTGTTGAAATTGCAGATAAGCTTTTGGACAAGGGGATGATTGTCTATACCAAAAGTAGAAATGGTGAGGATGAAGAATTTCTTTCAGATGCACAGAAGTACGATGTACAATTAGTCGTTCTCGTAGATGGTGGCTCTGCAAGTGCATCAGAAATATTGACGGGTGCGCTAAAAGATCGAAAAAGCGCCACAATCGTTGGAACGCAAACATTCGGAAAAGGCATTGTTCAAATCGTGAAACCGTATAGTGAAAATACGGGGTTTAAATTGACGACCTCAGAGTATTTTACACCTAATGGCGAGAACATTCACGGCATTGGCATCGCGCCAGATGTGATTGTCGAGTTGGATGAAGCATATAGCAAATTGGAAAATCCGACAAAAGCAGATGATAATCAACTCCAAAAGGCAATCGAAATCTTGAACGACAAACTCAAATAAGGTTCTAGGCGGTGCAATATGGACAAATCATTTTATAAAAAAGAGGTCATATCGCTTCAAGGTTTGTTTGAAAAATTTAGTGCGATTCAGTTTGACTTGGACCTGAATAAGTCCGGTGTTAAAGATAAATCGACGCATTCAATGGGGGGCTTATTTGTTGCCATGATCATTGGGGTATTGGTTTTAGGCATGGTAGGATTTCTTACGATGTGGCTTATTAATTAATTAATTAATTGAATAGAATTTTGTTTCAAGTAAAGCAGATTGCTGTTTGTCATTTATGACATTGCATCTGCTTTTTGATTTTTTCAACTAATATTTGACGCAACAATTCAAAAGCTATATAATAAAATACGAACAAACGTTTGGAGGGTGTCATGGATAAATTTGTCGTAAAATCTGATTATAAACCTACTGGAGATCAACCGATGGCCATTGACGCTATCGTAAGCAGCTTAGAAAATGGTCAAAAACACAATATATTACTTGGTGTTACCGGTTCAGGAAAGACGTTTACGGTTGCTAACGTTATAGAACGCGTTCAACGCCCTACTTTGGTTATTGCACATAATAAAACGCTCGCCGCACAATTGGCTTCCGAGTTTAAAGAATTTTTCCCAGACAACGCCGTAGAGTTTTTTGTTTCATATTATGATTATTATCAACCGGAAGCCTATGTGTCATTTTCGGATACCTATATTGAAAAAGATGCTTCTATTAATGAAGAAATTGATAAACTGAGGCACTCTGCAACTTCAGCATTGTTTGAACGCAGTGACGTCATTATTGTTGCCTCCGTTTCGTGTATCTATGGATTAGGTAACCCAATCGATTATTCTAGTATGACGCTTTCTATCAGACCCGGCATCACCAAATCCCGCGATGAGATACTAAAGAGATTAATTGACATACAATATATGCGCAATGACATGAATTTCACCCGAAATACATTTAGAGTGAGAGGCGACATCATAGAAGTCATGCCAGCTTATGAGTTTGAACGCGCTTATAGGATTGAACTATTTGGGGATGAAATAGAACGGATTGGTGAAATCAATGCGCTTACGGGTGAAATATTAGGGTATAGAAACCATCTAACCATCTATCCAGCCTCACATTATGTCACGCCCAAAGACAAGCTAGAAGCGGCTATTGTTAAAATCGAAGACGAGCTTGAAGCGCGCATCAAGTACTTTAAAGACAACAATAAATTGATCGAAGCCCAACGCATTGAACAACGCACGCGATACGATATAGAAATGTTGAGAGAAGTGGGCTTCTGTCAGGGGATTGAGAATTATTCAAGCATCTTATCCGGTCGTCCAATTGGGAGTCGGCCTTATACATTAATTGATTATTTTCCAGATGATTTTTTGCTAGTCATTGACGAATCACATGCCAGCATCCCCCAGATAAGAGCGATGTTTGGAGGCGACAGGACGCGTAAACAATCCCTCGTTGACTATGGCTTCAGATTGCCTTCTGCTATGGATAACAGGCCACTGAACTTTGAAGAGTTTGAGGCATTGGTGCCGCAGGCTATCTATGTGAGCGCGACACCGGGTCCTTATGAAACGGGCAAATGTGATAATGCCATCGAACAAATTATTAGACCAACTGGGCTGATTGATCCTGAGATCGAAGTCAGACCGATAAAAGGTCAAATTGACGATTTGTTCAGTGAAATTAACAAACGTATTGAAATAAAAGAGAGAGTACTCGTCACGACCTTGACAAAAAAAATGGCAGAAGATTTGACGGACTATTTTAAAAAGCTCGATTTAAAAGTGCGCTATATGCACTCAGACATCAAGACCATGGAGCGTATGGAAATCATTCGCGATTTTAGAAAAGGTGTCTTTGATGTCCTAGTAGGTATCAACTTATTGCGAGAAGGACTGGATTTACCTGAGGTATCTTTGGTAGCAATTCTCGATGCAGACAAAGAAGGTTTCTTAAGGTCATCGACGGCTCTTGTTCAAACAATTGGCCGTGCAGCTAGAAATATTAACGGCAAGGTCATTATGTACGCGGATAAAATTACGGATTCCATGAGATACGCAATTGAAGAGACCAACAGACGACGTGGCATTCAGAGAACATATAATGAAGTAAATAACATTACACCAAAGGGCATTATCAAAGGCATTCATGAGATGATTGAAGCGACCACAGCAGCGGACAGTCTCGACACTTACCAGGTGGATAAAATCAAAGCAATGAACAAAAGAGAACTCGCCGAGTACATCGTTCAGCTGGAAGAAGAGATGTATGCTGCATCGCGCACGCTTCAGTTTGAGCGCGCTGCAGAACTGCGCGATATGATCGTTGAACTTAAGACACTTAAAGTTAAATCATAAACTATGAATAAGAGGCAAGCAAATGAGTAAAAATTCGATATTTGTAAAAGGTGCTAAAGAACACAATCTGAAAAATATAGACGTAACCATTCCAAGAGATAAACTGGTGGTCATCACTGGATTAAGTGGTTCAGGAAAATCGTCTTTGGCTTTTGATACAATCTATGCGGAAGGACAGCGCCGTTATGTAGAGAGTTTATCGTCTTATGCCAGACAGTTTTTGGGGCAAATGGAAAAGCCAGATGTTGAATATATTGAAGGGCTATCTCCGGCAATTTCCATCGATCAGAAGACGACGAGCAGAAACCCGCGTTCCACTGTGGGCACAGTCACAGAAATTTACGATTATCTTAGACTGCTATATGCACGTATCGGAATTCCGCATTGTCCAGTCTGTGGCATTGAGATTCTCCCACAATCCATTGATCAAATCGTCGATAGAGTGATGGGGCTTGAAACGGGCATGCGCATTCAAATCCTTGCACCTATGGTCATCGGAAAAAAAGGCCAACATCAAAAAATTCTTGAAGCGTTGAAAAAAGAAGGGTATGTTAGGGCGCGAATCAACGGTGAAACGATGGACCTCGCCGAGGAGATCAATTTAGATAAAAACAAAAAAAACACGATTGAAGTCGTGATTGATCGATTGGTCATAAAAGATACGATACAACAACGTTTGACGGATTCTGTTGAAATGGCGCTACGTCTATCAGAGGGTATTGTAATTGTCAATTTGATAGACAAAGAGGATTTGACGTTTAACACGAAATTCGCCTGTGCAGAACACGGACTTGGCATTTCTGAGATGGAACCGAGGATGTTCTCGTTCAATGCACCCTATGGTGCATGCCCTGATTGTAATGGCCTTGGATTTACAAAAAAAGTCGACCCTGAGCTTTTAGTACCGGATATGAAGTTGTCCATCAACGATGGTGCCCTATTGCCAATTGCCAATAGTGCAGAAGGTTCCTTTTATGTCAATATGGTCAACGCATTGATAGAAGAATATGGTGGAACGGCGGATACGCCATTCAAAGATCTGCCCGATAAAGCCAAACACGAAATATTTTTTGGGACGGGTGACCGAAAAATCAAATTTAAATACGACAGCAAATACGTGGGGTATTCTGAGTTTAACAGACCCTTTGAGGGACTCGTTAACAATTATGAACGCAGATATGCCGCAACAAATTCAGAGTACATCCGTTCAAAAATAGACGAATTTATGAGTATGATCGAGTGTGTCACTTGTCACGGGAAAAGGCTCAAAGATGACGTGTTAGCTGTGACGGTGGGCGATAAAAACATATGGGAAGTAACGGGAATGTCCGTTAAAGATTCCATAAAGTACTTTGAAAATCTCAAACTCGAAAAAACCAGTTCGCAAATTGCTGAGCAAATACTCAAAGAAATCAATGCGAGACTTAATTTTCTTAAAAATGTCGGTTTGGAGTATTTGTCGTTATCACGTGCAGCTGGCACACTATCTGGGGGAGAGTCACAACGTATTCGCCTTGCGACACAGATTGGATCTGGCCTCGTTGGCGTACTATATATCCTCGATGAACCGAGTATCGGCCTTCACCAAAAGGATAATCAAAAATTGCTCAAGACCTTGAGGGAATTAACGGATTTGGGAAACACCCTTCTTGTCGTCGAACACGATGATGATACGATTAGACATGCAGATTATATCCTAGATTTAGGACCAGGTGCGGGCGAGCACGGTGGCTATATTATCGCAGAGGGGACCATCGACGATATTTTGGCCAACGAAAATTCCATCACTGGGCAGTATCTATCTGGTAGAAAAAAAGTAGAAGTCCCAGAAGTAAGGAGGCAATCCAATGGAAAGGCCATTAAGATCATCAATGGCTATGAAAACAATCTAAAAAATGTAGACGTAGAAATTCCTTTAGGGGTTTTATGTGCAGTTACCGGTGTATCCGGTTCAGGCAAAAGCACACTCATTAACGAGATCCTCTATAAGGCTTGTACGATTAAAATCAATAAAAGCCGCATCAAATCGGGCAAGCATGACGATATTTTAGGCCTTGAATATATAGATAAAATCATCGAGATCGACCAAACGCCAATTGGGCGTACACCAAGATCGAATCCTGCGACTTATACGGGGGTCTTTGATCAAATTAGAGATATTTATGCACAGGTTCCAGAAGCTAAGATGCGCGGGTACCAAAAGGGCCGTTTTAGCTTTAATGTAAGCGGTGGTCGATGTGAACACTGTAAAGGCGATGGCATTATTAAAATTGAAATGCACTTTTTACCAGATGTCTATGTACAATGTGATGTATGCAAAGGCAAACGATACAATCGCGAAACACTTGAAGTCAAATACAAAGGTAAAAATATTGCAGATGTACTTAATATGACCGTAGAGGAGGGGGTAGACTTCTTTACAAATATCCCTAGAATCAAACGCAAACTGAAGACGTTACATGAAGTAGGTCTCGATTATATTCGATTGGGTCAACCTTCTACACAATTATCAGGTGGAGAGGCACAGCGCATCAAGCTAGCCACGGAACTCAGTAAAATAGGGACAGGCAATACGCTTTACATTCTCGATGAACCGACGACGGGGCTTCATACTGCCGATGTACACAATTTGATTCACGTGATTCAAAAGTTGGTGGATGCTGGCAACACAGCTGTGGTCATCGAACACAACCTCGATGTCATCAAATCAGCAGACTATATCATCGATCTCGGTCCAGATGGTGGCGACAATGGCGGTCAGGTTATTGCGACGGGCACACCGGAGCAAGTCGCCCAAGTACCGGGTTCATATACGGGTGAATTTTTGGCGAAAATTTTAAAGCGAGATGAAAACCTAAAAGTAGCCTCAATTTCGGAAATGGCACCAATAAAGAAAAGAAAGAAAAAAGAAGTATAGAATAATAGAATAATAAATTGAAGCTATATAGGATTATAAAATATGAGTGAACAAAATTTTCAAGTGAATGAACAGATCAAAGAGCAGCTGAAGACATTGCCTCAGCTGCCTGGGATCTATATCATGAAAGATAGTCATGGGGAGATCATCTATGTCGGCAAGGCGAAAAACTTGAAGAATAGAATGAGCTCTTATTTTCGTGGTTTTAACGCACACCAACCTAAAACCCAAACCATGGTCATAAATATTCACGAATTCGAATATATTATGACGGATAGTGAAATGGAAGCGTTAATACTAGAAGCTAACTTAATCAAGAGGTATTTACCTAGATTTAATATCTTGCTCAAAGACGATAAAATGTATCCCTATGTGGTTATCTCTATCGGGGAAAATTTTCCTAGAGTTTTCATGACGAGGCAAATACCGAAAGGCAATTTCAAAGTGTTTGGACCTTTCACAAGTACGGAACAAGTACGCATTACACTCGAAGTCATTCAAACGTTGTTTCCGATTAGAGAATGTAGCAAGAAAATCACTGACAAAGTCGACAGACCTTGCTTAAATTATCATATTGGCAGGTGTGCAGGGGCTTGCAATCACATGATTACTCAAGAAGCTTATAACGTCTATATCCAACAGATCATTCGTTTTCTTAGTGGCGATAAAGAATGGCTCATCAAAGAACTCGGTGAGAAGATGCTCAGCAGTGCCGAAAATATGGCATTTGAAGACGCAGCTGCCTTTAGAGATAAAATTGCGGCGTTAAGAGCACTGAGTGAAAAGCAAAAAGCGATACAGATCAACGGAAAAAATCAGGACTATATCGCCGCTTACCGTTTTGAGGAAAGAGGGTGTGTCATGCTCTTTCAAGTCCGAAATGGTAAGATTGAAGGGCGTGAATCCTACAACCTAATCAACGTAGAAGCCACGTCAGAGGCAGAACTATTGTCTTCCTTTATTCAGCAATACTATTCAGGATCAGACCAAGTACCTGGAGAAATTTATGTCTCTCATGAAATTGAAAACATGACACTCTATGGCGATTGGTTGAGTAAACTCTCAGGTTATAGAGTAGGCGTTAGCTTACCACTACGCGGTGAGAAGAAAAAAACCATTGATCTCGTTCTTCGAAACGCAAAAGAATACATTATGAAATTTCAGGACCGCATAGATAAGGAAATCGAGTTTAAAGCACGGGCGGAAGCAGAACTTAAATTACTTCTTGGATTTCCAGAAAACCTCAGAATCAATCGCATTGAAGCCTTTGATATTTCCAACATATCTGGTGTCTATTCTGTAGGGAGTATGGTTGTATTTGAAGGGGCAAAAAAGAAACGCAGCGATTATAGACGTTACCGTGTACGTACTATTGAAGGGGCAAACGATTACGGATCTATGCAGGAAGTCGTCTATAGACGCTATAAAAGAGGCCTTGAAGAACAACAAATTGCTGAAGAAACTGGGTTTGTCGATCCAAAATTTAATGCATTACCCGATTTAATTCTCATCGACGGCGGTAAAGGCCATGTCAATGCCGTTCTAGAAATTCTAAGTGCTTTAAAAATCTACATTCCCATCGCTGGTATGGTGAAGGATGACTTTCATAAAACGGATGACTTATTCTTTGATGGCGAAAGACGGGGACTTAAAAACACAAGCAGTGCTTTTAAATTGGTCTATGAAATCCAAGAAGAAGTACACCGTTTTGCAATCGAGTATCATAAGTCTTTAAGATCTAAAGAAATGACACACTCAATTCTTGACGAAATTGATGGTATTGGTGAAAAACGGCGCATTGAATTGCTTAAGCATTTTAAGACAATTGATGCAATAAAAGATGCCACTGTTGAAGACCTTGCATCCGTTAAGGGGCTCAATAAAAAAGTAGCTACCTCCATTTTTAACGCATTTCATGCGGTGACAGAAGTGGAAACAGAACGCTAAATTGGAATAAAATGGGCAGACTTAATTATATTAAGTCTGTTTTATTTTTAACGAAGTAATTACGAAAAAAAATCATAAAATACAAAATTTTTGATGTGTACTTTGTAAATGATATGTGTTATAATTCTTTTTGATATGGGTTAAGAAATTCACAAACTACTCTAAACCTAGTAACCTGCTAGGAATTAGACGTTTTGGTCAGCACTATTCGCTGGACAATCTAGCAATCTATAAGGAGGAACTTTTTAATGGTAAAGAACTTTTTAACTGAAGAAAATTTTGAAAAGCTTAACAATGTAATCGAAGCGCATAAAGACATGCAAGGTCCGTTAATGCCAATTTTACATGGGGCTCAACATATTTTCGGAGCGATTCCAATTGAAGTACAAAAGGTTATTTCTGAAAAGTTACACGTTCCATTAGCTGAAATCTATGGTGTGGTAACTTTCTACTCTCAATTTACTCTTGAGCCAAAAGGTGAGTTTTTGATTAGTGTTTGTTTGGGTACAGCTTGCTACGTAAGAGGGGCTCAACAATTAATCGATAAAGTCACTGAGTTGACTAATGTTTCAGTAGGAACGACTTCTCCAGATGGAAAGTTCTCATTAGAAGCGACGCGTTGTATCGGTGCATGTGGTTTGGCACCCGTTTTAACTGTCAATGAAGATGTATATGGTCGTTTGACTTTAAATGACATACCGGGCATCATCCAAAAATATAAAAGCGCTAATTAAGGAGGCAAAAATGAAAACTTTAGCTGAACTTACACAATTACGTGACGAGGCATTAAAAAAAGTCGATTTAAGAAAAGATAGAAAAGGCACAAGAATCGTGGTGGGTATGGCTACTTGCGGTATTGCTGCTGGCGCTAGACCTGTTTTGGCGGCTTTGATGGATGAAGTTCAAAAGAGAGGTTTGAAAGACGTAGAGATTACTCAAACAGGTTGCATCGGTGTCTGTAGACTTGAGCCATTGGTTGAAGTATATAAAGAAGGCGAAGACAAAGTCACTTACGTAGAATTAACAGAAGAAAAAGCGCGCAGAATCATTGCGGAGCATATCGTTAACGGAAACGTAGTCATGCAGTTCACAATTGGCGCTGCTGAGTAAGTGTTAATCATACCAATTTAGGAGGTAAGTCAATGGATTTTTATAGATCACATGTACTTGTATGTGGTGGTACAGGGTGTGTTTCTTCTGGATCGGCAACGATTGAAGAAATGTTTAATAGTGCATTATTAGCAAAAGGACTTGAAAAAGAAGTTAAAGTTGTAAGAACTGGCTGTTTCGGATTATGTGAAGCAGGGCCAATATGCATCGTCTATCCTGAAGGTTCTTTCTATTCACACGTTAAACTTGAAGACGTTGAGAGAATTGTTGAAGAACATTTATTAAAAGGTCGCATCGTTCAAGACCTTTTATACCTTGATAAATCAGCAAATGTAGCTGAAATTCAAACATCAATCAACGAAATACCGTTTTACAAAAAACAAAAAAGAGTGGCGCTTAAAAACTGTGGCGTTATTAACCCAGAAGTGATAGAAGAGTATATTGCATTTGACGGTTACCAAGCACTTGGTAAAGCACTCACTCAAATGACACCTGGTCAAGTTCTAGATGAAATGAAAAAATCTGGTCTTCGTGGCAGAGGCGGCGGTGGCTTCCCAACTGGTCTTAAGTGGGAATTTGCAGCTAAATCACTCGGAGACATTAAATATGTAGCCTGTAACGCTGATGAGGGCGATCCTGGCGCATTCATGGACCGTTCAGTGCTTGAAGGCGATCCGCATGCTATTATCGAAGCAATGGCAATTGCAGCCTATGCAATTGGCGCTGAAAAAGGCTACGTTTATATCCGTGCAGAGTATCCAATCGCTGTTAAGCGTTTAGGTATCGCGATTGCTCAAGCCAACGAAATGGGCTTGATGGGTAAAGATATTTTAGGAACGGGCTTCAACTTCGAAATGGAAATTCGCTTAGGTGCGGGAGCATTCGTTTGTGGCGAAGAAACCGCACTAATCGCTTCTATTGAAGGCGAACGCGGTATGCCTAGACCTAAGCCACCATTTCCAGCACAAAAGGGTATTTTCGGCAAACCGACCGTTATCAACAACGTTGAGACGTATGCGGTAGTGCCACAAATCATATTAAACGGCGCAGAGTGGTTTACGTCATTCGGCACTGAAAAATCACCTGGCACAAAAGTATTTGCTTTAGGCGGTAAAATCAATAATACGGGCTTAGTAGAAGTCCCTATGGGTACACCACTTAGAGAAGTTATCTACGATATCGGTGGCGGCATTCCGAATGGCCGTAAGTTTAAAGCGGTTCAAACGGGTGGCCCATCAGGTGGTTGCTTGACTGAAGCACATCTTGATACACTGATTGACTTTGACACACTTACAGCGCTTGGCTCAATGATGGGTTCTGGCGGTATGATCGTCGTTGACGATACAAACTGTATGGTCGACTTTGCTCGATTCTTCTTAGACTTCACGGTTGATGAATCATGTGGCAAATGTGTGCCTTGTAGAGAAGGTACTAAGAGAATGCTCGAAATGCTTGAAAAAATTACTTCGGGTCATGGCACAATGGAAGATCTAGATAAACTTGAAGATTTAGCACATTCAATTAAAGATTCTTCACTCTGCGGACTTGGACAAACTGCGCCAAATCCAGTTCTTTCAACTTTAAAATACTTTAGAGACGAGTACATCGCTCACGTCGTAGATAAAAAATGTCCTGCTGGCATGTGCCAAGATTTGTTATCCATCGTCATCATTGATGGTTGTATCGGTTGTACGGCTTGTGCACGCGTATGTCCAGTAGATGCAATTTCTGGCGCGGTTAAACAAAATCATGTTATCGATCAAGCAAAATGTATCAAATGTGGCGCTTGTATCCCGAAATGTCCTAAGAAAGTTATTGTTAAACAATAACCCACGGGCTAATCTAGATTATATGAAAGAGGTGTACGTATCGTGAGTAAAGTAAGTTTGTCTATAAATGGACTTCAGTATGACGTCCCAAGTGAATTAACCGTATTGGAAGCAGCGAGAACAGTCGGCATCGATATTCCGACGCTATGTTTCCTTAAAGATATTAACGAAGTTGGCGCATGCCGCGTGTGCGTCGTCGAAGTTGAAGGTGCAAGAGCGCTTCAAGCATCATGTGTATTGCCAGTGCGCGAAGGTATGGTCGTCAACACGAACAACAATCGCGTCAGAAAAGCTAGAAAAAATACAGTTGAACTCTTACTTGCAAATCACAACAGAGAATGTACAACGTGTGTAAGAAGTAAGAACTGTGAACTTCAAGCCGTTTCTGAAGAACTCGGTATCCGTTCAATCGCATATGAAGGCGAAAAAAGAGAGCCATCTTATGACGATTTATCCCCATCAATCATCAGAGATTCTAGTAAATGTATTCTTTGTGGCCGTTGTGTCAGCGCTTGTAAAAACGTTCAAGGCATCGGTATCTTAGAATTCTTGAACAGAGGTTTTAAAACAACGGTTGGTCCTGCATTTGAAATGAGCATGAAAGATGTACCATGTATCTACTGTGGACAATGTATGGTCGTATGTCCAGTTGGCGCATTGACAGAAAAATCGTCTATTGCTCAAGTTTGGAATTACCTTGAAGACAAAACTAAGCACGTTATCGTTCAATCTGCACCAGCAGTAAGGGCAGCACTAGGCGAAGAATTTGGTTTCCCAATTGGTACAAACGTGACAGGAAAACTTGCTACTGCACTCAGAAGACTTGGTTTTGATAAAGTATTCGATACAAACTGGGCAGCAGACGTAACAATTATGGAGGAAGGCACTGAGCTTCTTGGCAGAATCCAAAACGGTGGCGTTCTCCCTATGATCACATCTTGTTCACCAGGTTGGGTCAGATATATTGAATTCCAATATCCAGAACTCTTACCACATTTATCAACTTGTAAATCACCACAAAATATGTTCGGTGCCCTTGCAAAAAGCTACTACGCTGAAAAAGCAGGCATTGACCCTAAAGACATCATCGTTGTTTCTGTTATGCCTTGTACATCTAAGAAGTCTGAAATTGTAAGACCTGAACTAGAAGTTGATGGCAACAGAGACGTTGACGTTTCTATTACAACGAGAGAGCTTGCGCTTATGATTAAAGAAGCAAGACTCGAGTTTGATAAACTTGAAGAAGGCACTTTTGATCCTTTCATGGGCGATTACACAGGCGCAGGCGTTCTTTTCGGCGCGACTGGTGGTGTTATGGAAGCAGCGCTTAGAACCGTTGCTGACGTTTTGACAGGCCAAGACCTTGAAAATGTTGAGTACACAGCGGTTCGTGGTATCGAAGGCATCAAAGAAGCAACTGTAAATGTCGCTGGCATGGATATCAAGATTGCAGTAGCGCACAATACAACCAATGCTGGTATTCTTCTTGAAAAAATCAAGAAGGGTGAAGCGGATTACCACTTTATCGAAGTCATGGCATGTCCTGGCGGATGTGTTAACGGTGGTGGTCAACCAATTCAACCTTCAAGAGTTAGAAATGTGATCGATATCAGAACCGAACGTGCAAAGGCGTTGTACTCTGAAGATGCTGCAAAAACAGTTAGAAAATCACATAAAAATCCTGAAATCAAAAAACTTTATGACGATTACCTCGGTAAGCCAAATAGCCATAAAGCGCATGAGTTGCTCCATACGCACTTTGTAGCAAGAGAAAAATTCCCACTTAAGTAACCAATTTTAACAAACGAGTCCATTGAAATATATGGACTCGTTTTTTTGCTTTTGGGGTTTTATTTTTCAAATAATTGTGTGGTGTAAATTGTATTGTATGGTTTAAATAACCCTCAAAATAGTTTACAATGATAAGTAGTCTATAAAAATAAGCGTCACAATAAATACACGACTGAAGGAGAACAACTTGAATAATATTGAAAGGCCACTTGTCATTTCCATAGAGGGCGGCGAAGGTGCTGGCAAATCAACCATTATAGATGAAATTGCTAAATATTTCATTGAAAAAAATTTGGATTTCATAGTAACCAGAGAACCTGGTGGCGTTAGAATCGCTGAAATGATCAGAAATATCATTCTTGAGAAGACCTATACTGAGATGGACCCGCGTACCGAAGCATTGCTATTTGCCGCCGCTAGAAGGCAACATCTCGTAGAAAAGGTTCTGCCAGCCCTTAGAGAAGGTAAAATTGTGATTTTTGATCGCTTTGTCGATTCATCACTGGTCTATCAAGGCTATGTGCGCGGTATTGGCGTAGAGGCGGTATATGACATCAACCAATTTGCCATTGAAGGCTTTCTACCGGATTTGACACTTTATTTGGATGTCGACCCATCGGTTGGATTGAATCGAATTGCCATCA
Source organism: Peptostreptococcales bacterium (assembly GCA_038246775.1). Lineage (GTDB taxonomy): Bacteria > Bacillota > Clostridia > Peptostreptococcales > Acidaminobacteraceae > Fusibacter_C. The sequence continues at coordinate 106,923 of JBBRVO010000001.1, forward strand.
ATCCCAACAGAGAGATTAATAAGCTCGATTTGGAGGGGCTACATTTTCATCAGAAAGTACAGGAAGGTTATCTTATGCTATTTAAAGCATTTCCCGAAAGAATTGTAAAAATCAATGCAAATGATACGCTTGAAAACGTTCTTATAACTGTAATAAAAGAAATTGAACAACGGCTGTAAAGATGTTATAATGAAAGTGTAAATTGTTAAATAATTAACTTTGTTGGTTGTTTCGTAGGAGGCAATGATGCACTTAAAAGATATTCAAGAATTGATTGAAGCAGATGTGCTCGCATATGAGCAAGGATTAAATTTAGACATAAAATCAGCTTTCGGATCGGATCTCATGAGCGATGTGCTCGCTTATGTTGAAGAAGACACGTTGTTGATAACAGGATTGACAAATCAACAAGTCATAAGGACAGCCGAAATGTTAGATTTGAAGGCTATTTTATTTGTACGTGGTAAAATACCTTGCCAAGAAGTTGTAGCGCTCGCTGAAGAAAAAAAAATATTGCTGATGATGACCAGGGAAACCCTCTTCACAGTTTCGGGTATCTTATATGGTTCAGGGTTGCGGGGCATTTCGATTTAGGTCGACACGAGATTGGATGATGTGCGCTGTCATTCGCAGAGAGACACGAGAGGATTCTGATTTATGAAATCATATTATAAAAATGATGAAAATGTTGCGATGAAACTACATTACGATATTGTTCGCGATGATTTTTCCCGTGCTGGGGAAGCTTCCAGTAAAATCAAGACGACATTACGCCAACTGGCTATCGATGCGAACATTCAAAGGCGAATTGCCATTGCTACCTATGAGGCTGAAATAAACCTCGTCATACATTCGCTTGGTGGCAGTATCGATGTTTTTATTAAACCTGAATGCATCGAAGTGTATGTGGAAGATGTCGGACCGGGGATAGAAAACGTTGAACGCGCAATGTCTAAAGGTTTTTCGACGGCGACTAATGTCGCGAGAGAAATGGGTTTTGGCGCGGGTATGGGTTTGCCAAATATGGAAAAAGTGAGCGATGAATTCATTATAGAGTCGTCACTCAACGTAGGCACGTATATTAAAATGGTGGTTAATTATTAGTCAATACATCCTCAATATTGGAGGTAAGAATGAAGAACTATTGGCATTCAGTAGTGCTTGAAAAAGACTATTGCACGGGTTGCACACACTGTCTGGATCGCTGCCCGACACAAGCCATTCGCATCATTGAAGGTAAGGCGCGAATTATTGAAGAACGGTGCATCGATTGTGGTGAGTGCCTAAGGGTATGTCCATACCATGCAAAAGGCGCTTTGGTGAGCAGTCTAGATATTTTGAAAAATTACAAATACACGGTTGCATTGCCAGCCGTTTCATTTTACGGACAATTTCCTGAGGAATATCCCATGAACACGATTTACAACGGTTTGCTCGATCTAGGGTTTGACGAAGTCTATGATACGGCTCATGCTGCTGAGCTTTTATCCGTCTATGAAAATGAAGTGCTAGATAAGGAAAAACTCAATAAGCCGTTAATCTCCACATATTGTCCGGTTATTACAAGACTCATTCAAATTAAATATCCCGCTTTAATCGACAATATCATCAAGCTTGAAGCGCCCATGGAGATTTCTGCCAGACACGTACGCAAGCGACTGATTAGTGAAGGTTATAAGGATGAAGATATTGGCATTATCTACATCACGCCTTGTCCGGCTAAAGTAACGAGTATTAAGGATCCGATTGGCATTACTAAATCCAATATTGATGAAGCGGTATCTACTGAAGAAATTTATTATAAAATCATGAAAATTATTGATAAAATAGTCCCTACAAAGCAACTTCAAACAGCCACTGGAAAAGGAATCGGTTGGGCAAGGGTCGGAGGCCAGAGTTATGCGATGGGCATTGAAGATTATATTGCTGTCGACGGTATCGATGAGGTTATCAAGGTTCTTGAGTCAATGGAGCTAGGAAAACTCAGTTCACTTGATTTCTTCGAAGGTTACGCTTGTGTCAACGGGTGTGTCGGTGGGCCACTCAATGTGGAAAACACTTTTATTGGTAAGAATCGCATTCGAAAGCTGACGAAACAATATGGGATGGACCTACCAGTAATCATCGACATCGATTTAATTCCTGAAAATATGGAATGGTATACGCCGATAGAACCGATGCCTATTTTCAAACTCGATAAGGATTTTAAAGTGGCACTGGAAAAGATGGCTAAGATTGAAGAATACACGCAGATGTTACCTGGGATCAACTGTGGCGCTTGCGGTGCGCCTAACTGTAGAGTATTGGCTGAAGATGTGGTCAATGGCTTTGCAAAAATCGAAAATTGTATATTTTTAAATAAAAATAGAGGGTGGTAAATTATGCTAGTTAGAGAATTGATAGAAAAGCACGGATTTGTTCACTTGTCAGGCGCACAATTAGACCGAGCGATTTCCAATGTTTATTCGTGTGATCTTTTGAGTTGGGTTATGGCAAAAGGTAAACACGACACCGCATGGATTACGGTTCAAACCCACAACAATATTTTAGCAGTTGCGTCTCTCTTGGAGTTTGCTTGCATCATCATTCCTGAGGGCATAACCGTGGAGCAAGAGATCATCGATAAGGCAAATGATCAAGACGTGACGATTCTCTCTTCCAAACTTGAAGTGTTCGAGATTTTCAAAATACTCTATGAAGCGGGCATAAAATAGTGAAATGCACATACGACTTGCACATTCATTCATGTCTCTCGCCGTGTGGCAGTGATGACATGACGCCGAACAACATTGTGAACATGGCGTTTATAAAAGGTTTGGATATCATATCTGTGACGGACCACAACGCCTGCAGACATGCGCGTGTTCTAATGGAACTATCGGATGTACTCGGTATTTTATTTGTGCCGGGCATGGAAGTTCAAACACGTGAAGAAGTGCATATGCTATGTTATTTTCCCACGATCGAAGCCATCGAAGCTTTTGATGAAAAATTAGAAGCATACAAATCGACAATTCCCAACAACATCAAAGTTTTTGGAAATCAGTTTATTTTAGATGCAAATGATAAAAAAGTCGGCGAAATCGAAAATGCTCTGATTCTTTCTGTTGAATTGAGTATTGAAGAACTTGAAGCAATGGTTTTAAGTTATGATGGCGCTATCGTTCCGGCACATATCAACAAATCGTCCAACAGTTTGCTTGTGAACTTAGGGTTTATCCCATCAGACTTGAAAATCAGTTGTATTGAAATTCATAAGAAGAGTCCAATAAACGAGAAACTTTTGGGAACCTATAAAAGGCTATACAATTCCGATGCTCACTATTTGGAAAATATTCAAGAACCGATTCATTCTATTGAAATCAAGGAAAAAACAAGCCGCGCAGTGATCGATTATTTATCAGGGAAGGATTAATTATGAGAGAGCTTTCTTTGCACATACTAGATATCGCACAAAATTCAATCAATGCAGGAGCTGAATGTTTGAGGATTGTCGTTATTGAGGATTTGGCATCTGACAAATTGACAATAAAGATCAAAGATGATGGAATTGGCATGGATTCTGAAACGGTCAAAAGAGTCATCGATCCATTTTATACGACGCGGACAACCCGGAAAGTTGGTTTGGGCATCCCTTTGTTTAAAACTTCGGCTGAGCAATGTGAGGGTTATTTCGATATCAAATCGCATTTGGGTGGCGGTACTGAGATTATTGCGGTGTTTAAACATAGTCATATCGACCGTGTGCCACTCGGCAATATGCCAGATACGATCGTGACCATCATCAATGCTTGCGATCACATGGATCTCGTGTATACGCATACTTATAATGGATTGACATTTACTTTGAATACGAGAGAAATAAAGAAACTATTGGATGGTGTTCCTATCAGCAATTTAGATGTCATTAAATGGCTTCGTGAATACATCACTGAAGGTCTAAACGAAATCATGGGCATTCAATAATATCGAGGTGTTATTTTGAATTTAAAAAAATTGGGTATAAAGGTTATATTAATAACCGTTGTCCTATTGTTTCTCACAAATACTATGGAAGTGGATCGTTATATTCGAACCGCACTCGGCGTATTTGGAATGGGTTCAGGTTTTCTGTTATTAATTCTAAACAAGTTTAGGGATTTTGACCTTTGACGTTTGAAAAGAGGAAAACATGACGAAAAAAAGAAAATGGCTATCGACTATACTGATTTTACTGGGTTTGGGAATTGCAGCTTTTCCGCTTGCGGATCGCATCTATATATCATACTGGCAAAATAAACTACTTGATGCTTACGAGCAAGATCTTCAACTGGAAATTGCAGCGCCAGATCTCGTTGAATCGGATTATTTTGCCCTTCAAGCAATCTACGAAAGTGAAGGCGATCCAGCGCTGATAAGTAGTGACACTGAAACGACTGAAGTAACAAGTGAAAGTGCTTTGGGTAACTCTACCGAACCTACCACAGAAAAGGTCAAAACGGTGGATAAAAGTGTGATTGGCAAGATTAAAATTTCTAAAATTGATTTAATTATGCCAATATTGCTTGGTGCAACGGAGCGCAATTTAAATCGAGGTGCGACAGTCATTAGTGGGACTTCAGCGTTTAATGAAATTGGAAACGTAGGTATTGCAGGTCACAGAGGTAGATCCTATGGTGTTTTTTTCAACAGGCTAAACGAGCTTGTAGAAGGTGATATCATCGAAGTGAACACCAACAACAAAGTTTATAAGTATACGGTTTATAAAACGCTTATTGTGGAACCAACGGATGTGTCGGTGCTATATAGAAATGATTCCGACAAAATATTGACGTTAGTCACTTGTGATCCGATTAAAAATCCGACGCATCGACTGATTGTGCATGCGTTACAAAATCCATGATGTTTCGTAACATAATTGTAATTAAATTGTGCTGCAGTTGTGGTATAATAAATTTAAGTAAATAGCAGTGAGGAGATTCTCTTTTCACGATAAAGGCAAACCATCGGAAACGATGGGACGCAAAGCCACAGGGCCTTTCGAAAGAATGGCAGCCTAGCCACCGAAAGAAAAGTTTTTCTATTTTTTGAAAACTTAATCGGAAAACGTGATGGAACATCCTCTTCACCGACAATAGCAAACCACCGGAAACGATGGGACGCAAAGCCATAGGGCCTTTCGAAAGAATGGCAGCCGTGCTACCGAAGGGAGAGTTTTTTATGAAAAAAGTCATAGGTTTAATGGTCGCAATTATGTTGATAGTGACAATGCCGATTTCAACTTTTGCCGCAACCCAAACTATTAGCGCCGATTTAGAACAAGGCGTTGTAAATGTTCAAATGGCAGATCTTACAACCTCTAAAATATTATTTTTAGTCGAAAAAGAAGGCGTGAGATACACTTATCCTATCGTAGATCAAGATGTCAATAC
>JBBRVO010000002.1:0-92807 GCA_038246775.1 Peptostreptococcales bacterium
CCAATGCGCCAAGTGTTGCGGAACAAAAGCAACTCAGTGAACTATATCTAGAATTGACACCGATAGAGAAAAGTACGAAAGAATAACGTACTTATAGCACTAACGCGTGTCACTGTTTAAAGAATGAGGTGAATTAATGGATAGAGCAGGTGTCATTGTCAGTGAAATGGGTGACTTCTCAAAGGTCAAACTCGTCAGACATACGGCGTGCGGCAATTGCGGCGCATGCCAATTGGGCGATGACCAGAAGGATATTATGCTCATAGCAAAAAATACAGTACATGCCAAAATGGGTGACCTTGTTGAAGTCACCATGGCGACGAACAGCGTATTAAGCGCAGCGTTCATCATGTACATCATCCCACTTGTCGGGTTATTTATAGGGCTTATGTTGGGCCAATGGCTATTTGCGGGTGAAGACATCATGACGGCCTTACTAGGCATCGGTATGATGGCGCTAGCGTTTGTCATGATTAAACTAAACGACAAACGGTTTTTAAAAAACGATAAGTATGTGGCGCATATTTTGACTGTACTTCAGTCAGAACATGAAGGCATGGTGCCACTTAGCTAATCTCTTTGGAGGAAATATGACTCTATTTGACGTGCTAAATCTAGCGAGCAAAGATATATTCAATGCAATCGAAGAAGGCATCCACATCATTGATTATTCGGGTCGAACGATTTTGTATAACAAAGCGATGGAAGAAATTGAAGGTCTCTCTCAACATCAAGTTATAGGGAAACATCTACTTGATTTGTTTCCAGACTGGACGAGGGAAAACAGTACATTACTCACCGTTTTAGAATCTGGCGACCCGATTGTCAACAGAGAGCAGAATTATCTCAACTTTAGAGGCAAAAATATACGAACGATCAACACCACATTACCAATTATAGAAAATGGTAAGACAATCGGCGCGGTGGAGATTGCAAAAAATATCACGATGGTCAATGATATGTCTGAGCAGATTATAGAGCTTCAGCAAAAACTCATAAAGCCATTAAAAAAAGAAGCGGGCATCAGGCATTATCATTTTGAACAGTTAATAGGCAAAAATGACAAATACCTTGAGGCAATCAAAATTGCAAAGCGGGCTTCAAAATCCATATCCAGCGTCTTAATCTTTGGCGATACGGGTACGGGAAAAGAGCTTTTTGCGCAAAGCATCCATTATGGCAGTGAGCGAAATGTCCGGCCTTTCATCGCACAAAACTGTGCGGCGATACCGGAAACATTGCTAGAAGGCCTTTTATTTGGTACTTCTAAAGGCTCATTTACAGGTGCTCAGGACCGCCCTGGTCTTTTTGAACAAGCGGATGGTGGCACCTTGTTTCTAGACGAAGTTAACAGCATGAGCTGGCCACTTCAAGCCAAAATTTTAAGGGTCCTTCAAGAAAACTACGTTAGACGGGTTGGGGGCAATCGGGACATCCCTGTGGATGTGCGAATCATTGCCGCCACAAATGAAGATCCAGAACTTTTGATTCAATCCGGTCAGTTTCGAAAAGATCTTTATTACAGGCTCAATGTTATCAATATACGTATTCCAAGCCTAAATGAGCGCGTGGACGACATTCCTTTGCTCGTCGACTATTTTATACGGGAATACAACGAACAACTTGGCAAAGATATATGGATGGTTTCATCTGAGATTTTGGAGGCGTTTAAACGCTATAATTGGGCGGGCAATATCAGAGAGCTTAAGAACTTTATCGAGTCTGCCATGAACCTCATAACGGATGAACATGTCATTGGCAAGGAGCATATGCCTTCGCATGTTGCAGAGGTGCTGATGAAGAAAAGCCACTACATGAATCGCGCGTCTGATTTGACAGACGATTTAAATGCACACCTTTCGAAAATCGAAAAGGACATTATCATGAGCACCTTAGCACTTTACAATGACAATATCAGTAAAGCCGCCAAACATCTGAATATATCGCGTCAGAATCTCCAATATAAAATGAAACTTTATTTTTAAAGACTATACTAAAACATCTTGTGGTTGATCATTCAACCACAAGATGTTTTTTTACTTTACATGAACATGATGCGATTTTCACATGGTTTTAACAGACCTATGTTAGCATATAGTTGAGACAATATGATTTGGGAGTTCTAGAACTGACAAATCCTGAAAGTGAGGAACGGCAATGACCATAACGGATTCAAAATCGTTAGACAAAGCGTTATTTGAAGATATATTGAATTTTGAAAGAATCACGAGTTTGTATCAACCCATTGTCAATCTTAGGACGAGTGAAATCATCGGCTACGAAGCGTTGTCAAGAGGGCCTGAACAAACGCAATTTTACTCGCCCTTAGCACTAATTGATAAAGCGCATGAATTGAACCGAATTTGGGACTTAGAAATGTTGTTTAGAAAAAAAGCACTTGAACAACTCTATAAATTGGAAAATGATAAATTTCTTTTTATCAATGTCGACCCGGACGTTATAAAAACACCCGAGTTCAAATCGGGCCTTACAAAAGAGTATCTAGAGCAAGTAGGTGGTGAGGAAACTTCTATTGTCTTTGAAATTACAGAGAGAACGGCAATCAGTGACTATGCAGCTTTTCAATTGATCTTAGAGAATTATAGAAGACAAGGGTATCTCGTGGCAATCGATGACGTCGGTGCTGGATATTCAGGGCTAAAAACAATCAATGAACTCAGGCCAAACTTTATAAAAATTGATATGGATTTGATTCGCAATATTGATAAGGATGCCTTCAAACAAGCATTGATTAAAGCTTTTGTCGACACGTCTCTTACAACGAACATCAAAATAATCGCTGAAGGCATTGAAACAAAAGAAGAGATGAAAACGTTGATCTTGCTAGGAGTCCACGCGGGGCAAGGCTTTTATTTAAAAAAGCCCGCCCGAACATTTGAATCGCTGGATGAGGAGATTATTATTCGCATTCATGATTACAACAAAATTGCAAAAAATTTAAACGCTTTTTCAAAGGAATATCACTATATTTCAACTTTGATTGCAAATGCTGATTATCAAGTGTACGAGTCTATGGCACCTGCAATCACAGTTAAAAATTATTTGGATAAAACCGATCTCAAAAGTGTCTGCATTTGTGAAAACAGCTGCCCTGTAGGGATCGTTATGAAGCACAATCTCGATGCCTGCTTGTCTGGAAAATATGGATTTGCCCTATATTCAAACAAACCGATATCGCGCATCATGAATACAACCCCTTTGATAGTTGATCTATACACGCCAATCAGCGTAGTGGCTAAAACGGCTATGGGACGATCGGACGACCAACTATTCGATGATATTATCGTGACTAAAGGTTCAAAGTACTATGGTACCGTTTCAATGAAAAAGATTTTCGAGTATACTTTATTATTCGAAAAAAACAATGCAAAAGAGAATAATCCGTTGACTGGATTACCAGGAAACCCAGTGATTACACGTGTGCTGACAGATTTAGTTAGCTATAAAAATGCCTCGTGCATCCTTTATGTCGACATCAACGAATTCAAAATTTATAATGACGTATACGGTTTTGAAAAAGGTGATTTCATGATAAAATATATCGCCGATATGATGGGCGACGTCATAAAGAAAGAATTCCCGTTTTCAAGTTTTGTCGGACATATTGGTGGCGATGATTTCATCGTAGTCCTCGATGGTGAACTTGAAAAATGTAAGGGGATTGCACAGAGTATCATCGATCACTTTGAAGCGCAAAAAGTCAATTTCTTTACAAAAGCGCATATCGAGTGTGGAGAAATTCAGTCTGAGGACCGCTTTGGTATCGTGAGAAATCTTAAGTTGACCTCGCTCTCTATAGCAGGGATATTTGGAGACTTAAGTACTTTCAAAAATTCTGAGCATCTCAGTGAGAATCTGGCTCAAATCAAGAAACGTGTCAAAAAAATAGGGAAGAGCAGTTTTCTTATAAAACTGGCTTCCCTAGAGTGTGAAAATTATATAGCTGAACCTTGTGAAACAACTATGTGCGAGTCCTTTGTCGATTGTATAAAATCACAGCCGTGATAATCATTGCGGCACCGATAAGGTGATACACTTCAATGGTTTCTTTTAGAAAAATGACTGCAAGAACCGTCGAGATGATCGGGACGAGATTTATGAACAAAGACGCTTTGGAAGGGCCGATTTCAGCAATTGCCATCTGCTGGATGGAATAACCGAGCACAGTTGGAAATAGGGCCATATAGATGACGGCCAAATAAGGGGCATAGCCAACGGTAAAAGCCTCTGTCGTCGCAAAGTCAAATAGGGCAAAAGGCAACATAATCAAAGCACTGACTGCAAATGTGTAAGAAGATAGCTTGAGTGGGCCGAGAACTGGCATGCCTTTTTTGACGATGATGCCGTATATTGCCCAGAGCATCGTGCCACAAAACATGATAAAATCACCTTTGTTGAGATCGAAAGTCAATAATGCCTCGAGACTTCCGGCCGTGATGATGTACAGAACGCCAAACAATGCCATGAATAACATGGCTATTTTTTTTGCCGACAACTTTTCACTGGCAAACAAAGACGCCAAAACGGCTGTAATCAGAGGGTTGGTAGCGTTGATCATGGATGCTTTCGAAGCAGTCGTATATTGAAGTGCGGTAAAGAAGAACATATGATAACCGATCATGCCCACAATGGCTGTCGCCAAAATGAATTTGAGTTCACCTTTTTTGATTTTCCAATCTGGGCCTAATTTTTTAATCATAAATGGGAAAATGACTATCGCTGCGATGCCCATTCTAAGGAAAGTTAATATTACGGGGCTTAGCGCATAGACGCCCAATTTTGCAGCTATAAAAGCGCCTGCCCAGAAAAATGTCGCCATAATCATGAGAAGTATTATCTTTGTATGTGCATATTTATTCGACACGCGTTGACCTCCAATCAATTTGATTTATTATAGCACTATCGACAAAACAAATCAGTAAATTTTGATGCAAACAAGTGAAAAGAAGTGCAAAGAAGTGCAAACTATTTTGCGCTAATATTAAGATAGCAAAATATTTTGCATTATATACGCAAAATATTTTGCTATTCGACTTTAAAAATCTAATTATTCAGACTATTGCGAGTGATAACTTGTGACATTTCATTTGTGTATAAAAATTCATCCACAGTTTCCAAGGGTTACATCGTTTGATGAGCGATGCGGGACATTTTGGCATGACTTTTGCTTATATATACCATGTAGGCCTTTTTAGAGGGCAAATTATACGGAGGTGACCTTTATGAGAACTGAAAATGTAAAAGTAGCAATTTGGGGATTTGGTGCCATGGGTAGTGGTATGGCAAAGATGTTATTGACTAAAAAAGGTGTTGACATAGTAGGCGTTTGTGATAGAAACCCAGCGCGAGTTGGCAAGAGTATTTTTGAACTCTTAAATATTGAAAGAGGCGATCGAGCAGACGTTATCATCAACCCTGAGATTGATGCTGTCATCAGCGAAAAATCTTGTGACGTCGTTTTAACAGCAACTGATTCATTTACGGCAAAAGCATTTCCTAGATTAAAATATATTCTTGAAAAGAAAATCAACGTCATCTCTACAGCAGAAGAAATGGCTTATCCTAAAGCTCAAAATCCAGAACTCGCTGAAGAACTTGATAGAATCGCTAAAGAAAACGGCGTATCTATCCTCGGCACTGGCATCAATCCAGGACTTATCATGGACCTTTTAGTAGTTGTGTTGACAGGTTGTATGACAGATGTTACTGCTATTGAAGCAAAACGCGTTAACAGCTTATCGCCATTCGGTCATGCCGTTATGGAAGAGCAAGGCGTTGGCATCACAGTAGATGCATTTAACAAAGGCGTTGCAGATGGTACACTTGCTGGTCATGTAGGCTTTGCAGAATCCATCAACATGATCGGCGATGCAATTGGCTGGAAAGTTGAAAAAATTGAAACGCAAATGTCACCAATCGTAACGACTGTTGATAGAAAAGCACCACATGGCTTTGCAGCTGCAGGCGATGTTGCTGGCGTTAACATGACTGGCCAAGGTTTTGTAGATGGCGCAGTTAAAATCAACATGATTCACCCACAACAAATCGAACCGGAAATGGAAGGCACTTTTACTGGCGATTATATCACTTTAAAAGGGGCACCAGAAGTTAACATGATCATCAAACCAGAAGTTGAGGGTGGACTTGGTACGATCGCAATGTGCGTCAATATGATTCCTCAAATCATCAATGCAGATCCAGGTCTTAAAACGATGCTTGATTTACCAGTTCCAAGAGCAATCATGGGCGATATGAGACAGTTTATCAAATAATTTTTGACGCGTAATAAGAAAGAGGTGTTTTCATTGAACGTTAAAAAAGGTGATTGGGTAAGAATACACAGTATCATTTTTACGCCAGATCAAAGAGCACCACAAGTGCCAGAAGATACAAAAAAAGTCCCCCTCGAAATGTGGGTCAAAGGCTTTTGTGATAGAGATGCAAACATTGGCGATGAAGTGGAAGTTACAACTATCGTTGGAAGAACAGAAAAAGGCGTTATCGTAGAAGTTAACCCTGTATACAGACACTCATTTGGCAATTATGTACCCGAGATCATGCAAATAGGTATTCAGCTGAAGGAAATACTCTTTGGAGGTGATGCAGATGAAAGATAATTCTTATTTAGCGGTCATGGGTAGAAAAAATGAGATCATGAAAGCGGCCATTGGCATCGATTACTCTCTGTTTGAAAGTGAAGGTATTGCTTTTGATTATGAACGTATGATGCGCGAAACGGGTTATACACTTGAAGAAATGCAAGACATTCAAGGCAGAACTGGCGTGGGTAACACACCAATGCTAGAGCTTAGAAATATTACGGCACTTGCTAGAAAGCTTGCTGAACCGGGTAAAGGGGCTAGAATCTTTATAAAAGACGAAGCGGCCAATCCATCGGGCAGCTTTAAAGCAAGACGTGCTGCAAACGCTGTGTACCATGCGAAGAAACTCGGTTACAAAGGGGTTATCGCTGCAACGAGCGGCAATTACGGCTCCGCAGTGGCTTCACAAGCGGCAATGCACGGTTTAAAATGCATCATCGTTCAAGAAACGTACGATTCAAAAGGCGTTGGCCAACCTGAAATTGTAGAAAAAGCCAGAAGATGTGAAGCTTACGGTGCTGAAGTGCTACAAATGTCCGTCGGTCCTGAACTTTTCTACAAATTTTTGTTGTTACTTGAAGAAACGGGTTACTTCAATGCGTCATTATATACACCGTTCGGTATCGCAGGTGTCGAAACACTTGGCTATGAGCTTTCTATGCAATGTAGAGAAAAATATGGTAAAGATGCTGACGTCGTGGTGTGTACCAACGCTGGGGGTGGTAACCTTACAGGAACCGCTAGAGGCTTAATAAAAGCTGGCGCAATGGATACGCAAATCGTCGGCGCATCGGTGGACCTATCGGGTCTTCATATGGCAAGTGATGAGCAGTTTAATAAAAAATCATTCACGACGGGTCATACGGGCTTTGGCGTACCATTTGCAACGGTTCCAGATCGTTCAGATGTTCCAAGATCCGCTGCGCGACCACTCAGATACCTCGATCGTTATGTCACTGTGACTCAGGGTGAAGTGTTCTACATGACTGAAGCTTTGGCTCAACTTGAAGGCCTTGAAAAAGGTCCAGCTGGTAATACGGCTTTAGCAGCAGCTTTTAGTATCGCTCAAGAAATGAACGACCATCAAATCATCGTCGTTCAAGAGACGGAGTATACGGGTGCTGGCAAACACATTCAGCCACAGCTTTCATTTGCTCGCGACAATGGCATCGACCTATTTTTTGGCAATCCTGCAGATCAAATACCTGGCAAAAACATCATTTTGCCTGAACATCCAAGCATGATTAAAGCCGTCGATCTTGACGTTGTTAAGCTCAGAAAGTCACTCATCAAACAAGCAGTTGCTTCAAAACCAGTAGAGAAGATATCTGAAGCGGACCTGAACTACTTGATGCAAGAAACAAAAATGGATATGACATTTGTTAAAAAAACACTTGATGAATTGGGTGTAAAATACTAGATAAACGTTTGATGCGGCAATAAAAATCATATGGAGGATCAAAATATGAAAGGCTTTCTTGTAAGAGAAGACGATTTTAGTTCAAGAAATCAACATCTCGTGGGTTTGACCGACGAGCAACTCAAAGAAAAATTTTGGAGCTTGGTGGAAGAAATTGTAGATCCATTAATTGACCTAGCTAGAAAAAACACATCTCCGGCTATTGAAAGATCTGTACTTTTACGTATGGGTTTCTCAAGCTTAGAAGCAAAACCACTTGTTGACGGCGCAATCGACAGAGGTCTTATGGGTCACGGCGTTGGTCATGTCATCTATAGAATCTCTAAGGAAAAAAATATCGACATCAGAACAGCTGGTCTACAGCTTATTGAAGGCAAACATTGGGACGATGCAGTACAAATCTTCAAAGGGGGTAACAAATAATGACGCATTTAGAACTCGATAAAAAAATGGACGTTAAAGAAATTCTAAAAGATCTTGAAAGTTACAGACCTAAGAGAAGAGGATGGGTTTGGAGAGAGAAAAGCGATAAGCAAATTTATGGCCCTTTTGAATATTCAGATATGTCTACGCCGCTTTTAAACTACGTGCCAATGCCGGCTGCACAATATTTTGGCAACATCGACCCACAACCTAACAACACCATTACGACTGAGATTGCCTCTGGACGTTTTGAGGACGATATCAGAAGAATGAGAATGGCTGCTTGGCATGGCGCTGACCATATCATGGTCATCCGTACTGCAGGTCAATCTCACTTTGATGGCCTCATCGAAGGTACCCCACAAGGTATCGGCGGTGTTCCGATTTCTAGAAAACAAGTTAGAGCGCATAGAAAAGCACTTGACATGATTGAAGAAGAAGTAGGTAGACCAATCAATTACCATTCATACGTTTCAGGCGTTGCTGGTCCTGACGTTGCCGTCATGCTCGCTGAAGAAGGCGTAAATGGCGCACATCAAGACCCACAATACAACGTGCTTTATAGAAACATCAATATGGTACGTTCATTTGTCGACGCGGCAGAATCTAAAAAAGTTATGACTTGGGCAGATATGGTTCAAATCGACGGCGCACACAATGCAAATGCTACCGCTAGAGAAGCTTGGAAAGTTATGCCTGAACTTATGGTTCAACATGCCATCAATGCACTCTATTCATTTAAATCAGGCATGCCTAAGGCAAATATTGCACTTTCCACAGTGCCACCGACGTCATCACCAGCACCAAGTATAAAAATTGACCTACCGTATGCAGTTGCCCTCCGTGAATTCTTCACTGAGTACAAAATGCGTGCTCAAATGAATACAAAATATATCACATCGTCTTCTAGAGAAGCGACAGTGACGCACGTTATGAATATGATGATCTCAAGAATGACCTCTGCGGATATTCAGTCGACGATCACGCCAGACGAAGGCAGAAACGTGCCTTGGCATATGTACAACATCGAAGCTTGTAATACGGCAAAACAAACGTTTGCAGGTCTTGATGGTCTTATGGACATGGTTGAACTCAAATCAGAAGGTTTCTTAAGAGACAAAGTTAGAGAACTCAAAGAAAGAGCGGTTTTATACGTTGAAGAAATCATCAGTGCTGGTGGCTACTTCAATGCTGTGGAACATGGCTTCTTCGTAGACTCTGGCATGTACCCACAAAGAAATGGCGACGGTATTGGCCGTAAGATCGATGGCGGCGTTGGCGCTGGTACGGTTTACGAGCGCGCTGCAGATTATATGGCCCCTGTTACAGCACACTTTGGTTACAACAATGTGGCGCAATACGATGCAGCGGCTGTAGCGAACCCATCACTATTAATCGATGGCTGTACGTTCGAAAAACCAGAAAAAATCGTCTTTATAGACGAACTTGACGATACAGATAACGTTAACCAGCGTATGGCTGAAAGTGAAAAATACCGTGGTGAGCACGGCGAATCAAACTTTGTTAAGCCAGAAGTTCAATGGCTTGGCGACGGTGTGGTTCAGGTGGAAATTCTCCTTCCTGTTTCTCAAAGGATTGCTCAGTTTGCTGCGATAGAGTTTGCTAAAAAAATGAACCTCAAAGATGTTGAAATGATTCACATCGAGCAAATGCATCCAGTTGAAGGCACACGTGTTCAACTTAAAGGCGTTCTCGATATGGATATCGACCTTAGCACACTCGTAATTCCTGCTGAACCTGAACTTATGACTGAAGATGAGATCAGAGAAGAATTTGATCAATATCCTGTTAAAATCGTTGCAGGCACAGTTGGTGAAGATGAGCACTCCGTTGGTCTTAGAGAAGTTATCGACATTAAGCACGGCGGGATCGAAAAATACGGTTGTGAAGTTGAGTACCTTGGTACATCGGTTCCAATTGAAAAATTGGTCGATGCAGCGATTGAACTCAACGCAAATGTCATCTTGGCATCGACGATCATCTCGCATGACGATGTCCACTATAAAAACATGAAACGTATTCACGAATATGCAGTTGAAAAGGGTGTTAGAGATCGCTTCATCATTTGTGCAGGCGGCACGCAGGTTTCGCCAGAAATCGCACGTCTAAACGGAATGGATGAAGGCTTTGGCAGATATGATCGCGGTGTAAATGTCGCAACATTCCTCGCGAAAAAACGCAAAGAACAACGCGGTGAATAATCCAAATATAAATAAAATGCTTTAGCGTCAGGCAAAAGCTTAGCGTGGTGTTGATGCTCACTATCAAACCGCGCTGAGCTTTTACTATATTCTGAGAGGTGGTCAAGCGATGAGGGTCGATATATTAGTTGCCGAAATAGGCAGTACAACGACAGTAGTCAATGCATTCAATGGCATAGATACAGAATGTCCGGTATTCGTGGGTCAAGGTCAAGCGCCGACGAGTGTCGATATAGGAAATGTCACGATTGGTTTACATGAGGCCTTAGAAAATTTTAAACAATCTATGGGTTGGGATGATGTAACATACGGAAAGCTCCTAGCGACAAGCAGCGCAGCTGGAGGCCTCAAAATGACCGTTCATGGGCTGGTTTATGACATGACGGCGAAAGCGGCTAAGGAGGCAGCACTCGGTGCTGGCGCAAACATTCATCTGGTTACTGCGGGTAAACTCAGAAGAACCGATATTAAAAAAATCCTTGAAATTGGTCCCAACATCATTATGATAGCAGGCGGTGTCGACTACGGCGAAATTGAAACAGCCCTTTACAATGCCGAACTAATCGCCAACTTGGATATTAAAGTGCCTGTGCTTTATGCAGGCAATGTACAAAATCAAGAAGAAATCAAACTTATATTTGACGATGCAGGGAAACTAGATTATCTTTATATTGTCGAGAATGTCTATCCTAAGATCGATTTGCTCAATGTCGAACCTGCACGCAAAGTGATTCAAGATATTTTTGAGGAACATATCATCCATGCACCGGGTATGGAGCATATTCGCGACATGGTATCAGGCAGTATTATTCCGACACCAGGTGCCGTTATGGAGGCTTCAAAACTCCTCAAGAGCGACATAGGCGATCTTATGACAGTAGATGTCGGGGGCGCTACAACGGATATACATTCAGTCACTGAAGGCAGCGAAGAAGTATCTAGAGTGCTCATAAGCCCAGAACCAGTGGCAAAGAGAACGGTTGAAGGTGACCTTGGCGTGTATATTAACATGCGTAACATTGTTGAACTCATTGGTACAGAGGTCCTTAAAAAGAACCTAGAAATGGATGAGGAGACTTTGAATACCATTATTGAAAATCACGCGCCAATTCCTAAAACAGAAGCGCAAATTCGCTTTGTTGAACGGCTGACAAAAGAGGCCATTGTCCTTTCAGCGCATCGACATGCAGGTGGCTTTAGAACTTTGTATGGCGGCGGTGGGAAGAAGACTTATGCTGAAGGCAAGGATTTAACGAGCATCAAATACATTGTAGGAACGGGTGGCGCTTGTACGCGTTTGCCAAACCGTGTGGCATTACTCCGTGAGATCACAAAAAACCTAATTGGAGATAAGTTGCTGCCGAATGGTGAAACCCAAATATTGATTGACAATGACTATATCATGTCATCACTTGGGGTTTTAGCCAAGGAGCACCCTGACTCGGCACTGATCCTGCTCAAAAAATCCCTTAGAATCATATAGGAGGTACTTATGTTCCCAAGAGTTGTCATAGACAAGAAAAAACTGTTTCACAATACACAAATAATCGTCGGTTTGGCTAAAGCTCAAAATATTAACGTATATGTTGTAACTAAGGTGCATTCAGCCGATATAGAACTTGCAAAAGTTTGTCTTGAGGCCGGTGCTTATGGTATTGCGGATTCAAGGATTCAGAACCTTGAAAAACTAAAAACACTTAAATGTGAGAAAATGCTATTGAGACTTCCTATGCCATGTGAAGTCGATGATGTCGTAAGACTAGCGGATATCAGCTTTAACTCAGAGCTCTCAACAATTGCACGGTTAGATGAAGCGGCATCAAAAGTTGGTAAAAAACATCGCATCGTCGTGATGTTCGATTTAGGTGACTTACGAGAAGGTTTTTTACCTGAAGAAGTGGATGTGGTCATTCCAGAAATATTGAAATATAAAAACATAGTCATAGAAGGCATCGGCGTAAATCTTACCTGTTATGGCGGGGTCATTCCCACAACCGAAAACCTTGGCGAGTTGATCGATTTGGCGGCACATATTGAAACAACCTATTCGGTGAAGTTGAATATTGTTTCAGGCGGAAACTCAAGCAGCCTTTATTTGCTTGAAAACGGAAAAATGCCAGACAAAATAAACAACTTAAGAGTTGGCGAAGGCGTTGTTCTTGGCAGAGAAGCTGCCTATGGTGAGCAAATAGCGGGTACTTTTGACGATGCGTTCATCTTGGAAGCTCAAATCATTGAATACAAGACTAAAAATTCAATACCGAGAGGTTTGATCGGCATGGATGCGTTTGGCGGGAAACCAGTATTTGAAGATAAGGGGATGATCAAACGCGGCATCGTAGCCATCGGCAGACAAGATGTTGATCATTTGACGCTGTTTCCAGTGGATCAGCGCATAGAGATTATTGGTGCATCTAGTGACCATATGATCATTGATTTTACAGCAGCTAAGGATGAGTATAAAGTGGGCGATGTGGTAAAGTTCAAGATGGAGTACGGCGCCATGTTAAAACTGTTTACTTCTGAGTATGTCGATAGAGCCTATTTGGATTAGAGTGTATGGACTAAAAATATAAATTGATTCAACTCAAGTGCAGCGCATAATGCGACTGCACTTTTAGGTTACTAGGTGTTGTTAGCTGCAAGGACTATTGGGTATAATCGCAATAGACTGTATCAAAATCTAACTATTAGCATAAAGCGAGGCTTATCATGAGAAAAATTCTCTTTATAGATGATGAAGACAATATTCTGCGCGCCATCAACCGTGCGTTTAGAAACTTTGAATTTGAATGTTTCTACGCAAATGGCATTTTTGAAGCCATCGAGGTATTTCTCAAGGTCGATCATTTGGACATGATTATTACAGACATCAAAATGCCTTATTTTGATGGGCTCAGAGTACTCAAACTCTTTAAAGAGGCTTCGCCGGATACGATACGAGTCGCCATAACGGGTTATGCATCCGCTGCCAGCATCACGGAAGCCATCAGCAAGAACCTGGCTAAGCAATATTTCTATAAACCTTGGAATAACGAAGAGTTGATTGGCGGCATCAGAAAGATGTTTATCCTTGAAGACAAACTTAAAGATTCTAGGATTTTTGATATCGTACAAAAATTTGACAGCATTAAAACGCTACCCAAATTATATAATGAACTCAATCTTTGTATTCAGCGAGATAAAAGCATAGAAGAGATTACCGGGATCATTGAACGCGATCCTGCTATTGCATCAAATGTCCTGCGAATCGCCAACTCCGCTTTTTATGCAGCAAAGACGGGTAGTATCCAACAAGCAATCATGTACATTGGCCTTAACAATCTCAAACAAATCGTTCTCTCTTATGAAGTGTCACAAATGAAGGTGCAGATGTTCACTAAATGCGAATTCATATGGATGCATTCTAATCGGACAAACCTTATTTTTCATGACCTATATGCAAAGTATTTCAACACCAAAGTACCAGCGATTATAAGCGCTGCAGGCATTGTTCACGATATTGGAAAAATCATCATGCTCCAAATTTTTGGCGACCAGTACTATGATGAGATAATCAAAGCGGGTCTTATCGACGACGCTTTAATTGATAAAGAAAGGGCGCTCTTTGGCATCGACCATTCGATGTTGGGCGGCTATTTCTTGAACTGGTGGGCATTTCCTCTAGATATTATCGAGATGACGATATACCATCACACACCAAAAGACCCCGATATTGCCAATAGTAAATTAGTGGCACTTATGTGCATTGCTTCAAAAATAGAAGTGGGATCCTTTGATGAAAATAGCATTAACTATATGGATGCAAAGGCTATCCTCAATATTGATGATAGTTTTTTGACAGATATTCGTATAAAATATAATCAAACAGATTGAGTATGATTATGGGAATGAGGTGACAAATGATTGATTATTCAAAGCATACAGTGCTCATTGTGGATGATGAAATTGAAATTTTAAAATCGTTAAATCGCGGGCTCCATTTGGAACCTTACCGTAAATTATTCGCATCTAGCGGTGCTCAGGCACTGGAGTTTTTTGCTCAGGAAGATAGTATCAGCGTCGTGATTACGGATATGAGAATGCCTGGAATGAATGGCCTTGAACTATTGAAACACATCGATGAAATTAGTCCGAGGACTGTTAAAATTGTTCTGACTGGTTATACACAGCTGCCACAGATTTTGGCGACGGTAAATAACGTCGATATTTTTAAGTTTATGACAAAGCCCTGGGATCTAGATGCCGAACTTAAAGTATATATCAAAGAGGCGATTACCTACTTTGAAGTTTCTACTGATGAAGTCTTCAGGTTGAGTTGGTTTTACCAGTTAAGAAAAAACCGAACGAAAACAGCTAATAAATAGTGGCAATAAAATACCCCCATCGCACGAGCGATGGGGGTTGACTTTTTAAAGGTCTTTATTACTTTTACTAAGCCTGTTTGGCTTCAGTTATGCCGCCATTTTGCCAAGCGTCGAAACCTTCCATGACTTTGTCAAATGTCTGCTGAGAAATCTCTGGTAGTTTCCCGCCAAAGGCTTCTTTTGCTTTTTCAAACCCGTCTTTAAATGCGGTCTTCAACATTTCAATCTTTGACGGGTCGCCGCCTGATATTGTCTTTGCAAAGTCTAGGAGTCTTTCTGCCATTTTGTTGACACCCCAATAGCCATTTTCTGAGATGGCTTCTGTTGCTTTTGCACGTGTTTCATCATCAACTTTAACGATCGGATTTTCACCATTTTTAGAGGCTTTTATGACATCTTCATATTTGAGACCCTGTTTTTCAAGCATCGTTCGAACCATTTCTTTAAAAGAGTCCGAATTTTTAGCAAAATCTTGTTTAATTTGATTGAGCTTTTGTCTGTCGATTTTGTAAGTGCCAAAGGCTTCTTTTGAACCGTTTCCTAGCTCAAGTGTATCCATTTTAGCAACTGATTTTTCACTTGCCTTATTTTCTTTACCCTGCTCTTCAGCTGCGATGTTTTTAAGCTCTTTAATCTGAGGTGTGTTATTATTGTAAGCAGCAGCACTCTTATTTAGAATTGTTGGATTGGTAATCATAAGTATTCCTCCTTGAATAAAATCATGATACTATAATTATAAAGCATAAAGCACGCATCCCTGCTTATATGACTATCGACACACTTACCTTATGTCTTTAATTGTTTTTTTACTTGAAAGGATGGCCAATATGTATCAAAAGACGTTGTTGTCAGAAAAAGTAGCTGAGAGTATCATCACTGCAATAAAAAGTGGTTTTTATGCCGTCGGCGATCAGATGTCGAATGAGCTTCAGTTATCAGAAGAATTAGGTGTTTCTCGTGCAACATTACGTGAAGCGATAAAAATATTGATTAGTAAAAATATACTTGAAGTGCGTAGGGGGATTGGAACTTTCGTCTCTCAAACGCCAGGGTATTCGGCGGAGGTAGCAGGATTTGCTTTTCTAGATTTGTCATCACAACTGATTGACATACATCACATGATGCGCTATTTTGATCTTGAGGAACTGGCGGTATTTAACCATCTTTCATATGAGACTCAAAAGGCAATCAGCGAAAAAATGTTAAAGACAGAAAGAGCGCCGATTGCAATGTTAGATGCATTGCTAGACATGACGGAGCAAATTGCGTTGTATCGAAACGGCAGTTTCAAGAACAGAATGATTTCATTGACGCACGAGGCCTTTAGAAAAGCAATCAATTTTAACCCGACATCTTTGGATCCAAATTTGATTGTGAGTTTTGAGTCGTTTATCGACAGGATAGGGGATGACGCTATAAAAGCACACTACGATGATTTTTTGATGCGCATACGACTCATGGCGCAGGAGGCATAAATGGACCTTTTTGACTTAATGGCAAAAAAACAATTAGAAACCAATGCGCCTTTAGCGGAACGGATGAAACCCGAAACGCTGGACGATTTTATCGGACAAGAAAATATCATGGGGGACGATAAACTCCTGACGAAGCTGATTCGAACAGATCGTTTGACCTCAATTATATTATATGGCCCACCTGGAAGCGGTAAAACTTCACTTGCAAAAGTGATTGCAAGGCGTACAGAAGCGGTCTTTATTAGCATGAATGCTGTAAATTCTGGGGTTAAAGATATCCGTGAAGCGGTGGATCAAGCTAAAAATCAGCTTGCGATGTATCAAAAACGAAGTGTTTTGTTCATCGATGAAATTCATAGATTCAACAAGAGTCAACAAGATGCGCTTTTACCTTTTGTGGAGGATGGCACATTTATACTCATAGGCGCAACGACAGAAAATCCATACTTTGAAGTCAATAGCGCCTTAATATCCAGATCGTCTGTCTTTAGGCTAACTAAATTGACAGCGTCAGATATCACAACTATTTTGAACAACGCTTTAAAGGATGATAAACGCGGCCTTGGCATGTACCCAATAGTAATAGATAGTGACATCTTATCCTATATCGCGGATATCGCAGCGGGTGATGCCAGACGAGCACTGAACATTCTTGAACTCGCTGTATTATCCAAAGCAGACTTGTCGGATCGCATCATTATTTCAATGGAAGATGTGGAAGACTGCATTCAGATGAAAGCCGTGGATTATGATAAAAATGGAGACAACCATTACGATATCACTTCGGCATTTATTAAGAGCATGCGTGGTTCTGACCCTGATGCGGCACTTTTTTATCTTGGCAAGATGATCGCCGGTGGTGAAGATCCAAGATTTATCGCACGCAGAATAGTTATCAGTGCATCCGAAGACGTCGGCAATGCCGATCCAATGGCATTGATTGTTTCAAACAATGCCGCACAAGCTGTAGATTTTATTGGCATGCCCGAAGGTCGTATCCTATTAGCCCAAGCAGTGAGCTATGTCGCTTGTGCCCCAAAATCCAACGCGGCATACCTCGCAATTGATGAAGTACTTGAAGATTTAAACAACATTCAAACGGGGAGTATGCCGTATTACTTAAAAGACGGCACCTCACTAGCGCTTGAGCGCAAGTATATTTCGGGTGAAACAAACAAAAAATACGCGTACCCACATAGCTATGAAAGTCACTATATCAAGCAACAATACTTGCCGGATGCCATAAAAGACAAACGTTATTATCGCCCAACTGACCTTGGTTATGAAAGCGTCATAACAGCGTATCTCAAGCGCACAAAATATGCACCAGAGTAAAAAGGCGTCTTATGCGTTTAATTCCGATTCAATCACATGCTCAAGATCTTCACAATGATAACAGACATCATTTTCATGGCTATCAAAGTGTATCCGGGCTTTTACTTGCCCCAATGCGCTTTTAATCTCACCAAGCCGATCGTGATAAAACGCTTTTTCAGTGCGTCGCTTTTGTGCATCACAAGACGTATATTTTCGCACAAAGTACCCTAGGCAGAATCCAGTAATCAATCCGAGAAACAGTCCAAACCATAGATTTTTCTTGAGCTTTGAACGGGTTAGGCGCTTTTTTTCTTCGATTTTTAAGGTTGATTTTTTAGACATAGTATGCCCTCCATATCTTGCGTTATACCCATTTTTTTGAATGTACAATCAAATCGTTTTATAGTTGATGATTTTACCTGAAATTTAGTGTAAACTATGACTAGAAGGACTTCGATATAATAGTTATAAAACTATTATTTATACTGATATGACTATAAGTTTGGAAGGTTTAAAAGGGTTCGCATCGGGTATAAAGTTATCAATTAGCATGAATAAACTAAGGTGGTAAAATTATGGAAGGAAAATTAAAAGGACAAATTTTGAAACCCGCTGAACTTTCACTTTTTTGTTATCAATTTTCTGTCGTTTTCAAGGCGGGTCTGCCCTATCTTGAAGGGCTACAGTTATTGGCGGGTGATGTATTTGAATCAAGGCTAAAGGCGATTGTTGCAGAAATATCAAAAGAAGTATCATTGGGAAAATCGCTTCATGAAGCGATAAAAGATCGCGGTGTATTTCCTAACTACCTAGTATCTATGTTAAAAATAGCCGAAGAGACGGGTCGCCTAGGTGATGTTTTCGAACAATTATCCGGCTATTATGAACAAAACGATCTGCTAAAGCAAAAGGTCAAAAATGCTTTAACCTATCCTTTTGTTTTGATTGGCCTTATGACGGCTGTCATTTTGCTCTTGATTTTAAAAGTGCTTCCAATATTTCATGACATCCTCCTTTCGGTTGGTGGCAGTGTTCCTACTGCGACGCAGTTTGTCTTAAATTTTAGTAGGTTGCTTCAAAATGGCATGCTGATGCTCATTGGATTAGCGTTGTTGGTTTTGGGTTATTTCTTATTGATTTTCAAGACTAATTATTTTCCGGATCATAGAGACCACCTATTGATAAACTTTCCGGTTGTTAAAAAACTTTATCGCAAATCGGTGGTCGTTAAATTCGCGCGTGCACTATCTATATTAACTAAAAGTGGCATGCCGATTCAAACGAGTTTAGATATGATTATCCCACTTATGAACAACAAATTTGTTCAAAAGCAACTAGAAGCAGTTAATGATAAAGTTGAAAAAGGTGTGGCATTAGATGTCGCTTTGAAGGAGACAGCAATGTTTCCAGAAATGTTCATCAGAATGATTGCGCTTGGAAATAAAACGGGCGAACTCGATAACATGCTTGAAAAAATCGCCGATGTCTACGATAGGGAGTTAAGTCGTTCCTTGCACCGTCTGACTGTTTCTATCGAACCGACGTTAGTTATCGTTTTATCCGTAATTGTGGGGGCGATTTTACTACTCGTCATGCTACCACTTATCAATATCATGTCCTCGATAGGATAGGGAGTATTCTATGAAATGGTTAACTAAGAACGCCTATTTGATCGTGATTATTTTATTGATAGGCTTTATGGCACAATCAAACATTGGCATAGAGGGTTTTTCCAGAACCGCCGATTTTGAGCGCGTAAAAACAGTAGAGGATGCTATCCAAAAGGCAGCCATCCAGTGTTATGCCATCGAGGGCAGCTATCCGACCATTGATTATTTGGTGGCGCACTATGGATTGATTATCAATGAGTCTGCCTATTACTATCATTATGAGTTCATTGCATCTAACATAATGCCAGTAATAGCCGTCTACAAGAAATGGTAGGCAAATATGAATGATAAAAATTTGACGACTAAAAATAAAATCGCAGCGCCTATAAAAGCTCAAAATGGATATAGTTTGATTGAAATGTCAATTGTAATGTTGCTTTTGGTTTTATTTGGTTTGGGCATTTTTATGCTTGCAGCAGCAACGACCACAACGTATGAATCGCTCGTTGACAAAAAATCTGAAAGTGAGTCCCTGCGAATTGCCAGTTCATATATCGTCACGAAAATCAGGCAAAATGACCGTGCTGATAGCATCAAAATCTATGCCAATGCGTTTGATGACCGCGATGCATTAATTGTTTTTGAGGCAATCAACGATGAAATTTATGAAACTTGGATCTATGTATCCGAAGGCAGTTTAAGAGAGGCAACCGTACTTAAAGGCATTGTGCCAAATGATGATTTGAGTTTTGAAATTGCAGAAATAGACCGGCTCAATCTGGCGGGAAACAATCATTCTTTGATCATAGGCATTGAAAAGGGTAAAAAAATTTTGACGGATATCTTGGTGACAATCAAGTCTGAAGTTGAGACGATAGAGTAAGGAGGCGTCATGTTATTCAAACACAAGAAAAAAGGCGTTTCGTTAGTTGAGTTGATTCTATCAATCGCCGTGCTATCCATCCTGAGTGTTTACGTCATCCAGATGTTTTTATTGTCACAAAAACTCAATGGTCAGGCAGAGGCGTTAGATCAAAGTGTGCGCCTCAGCGAAAATATTTTTGAAACAGTTGAAAAAGACAAATCTCTTGAAAGTGTTTTTAATGCGCCGCTATTTAAGTTTGCAGAAACGATTAAATTAGGAGATGGCGTGAACTTAAAGGTCTATTTGGATGAAAACTGGAATCCAGTGCAACCGAATACCGTTTATTTTTATACGTTGTCCTTTACAGCAGAAGAGATTCAAGCGCTTGACTACAGCGTCGTTGATTATCGAATAATGATTCAGAAAGAAGAAAATTCGAAAGTGGAGCAAATCTATGAAATTGAGATGGAAAAAACCTATTAAAATCAATCAATTGGTTGGCGAACGCGGCAGTTCTTCTGTACTCGTCATTATGATTATGCTCCTCTTAATCACGTTTGGCGTACTGGCCATGATGTCTTCTTATTCCAATTTAAAAATCGCAAAAAAACATGCACAGTGGACGAGCGACTACTATCATCTGGAAAGTATTGCAGATTCGGACCTGAAATCGTTAAAGCAACTTTTTAATAAGGCCGTGGAAGAAACGCAAACACACTTTGTGGATAAGACCATAGATTTAACTACGCTCGAAGACATGCCCACTGTTCTGAAGGGGTATATCTTGGAGACGGTCAATACATTAAAACCTAGTGATACGACATCGATCCATACACTTGCCAATCAGCTGTTTCTTTATCATCTTTATAACGCTTATATGACGGCGCCACTTTTTGACAAACACTATTCTAGT
This sequence comes from Peptostreptococcales bacterium, assembly GCA_038246775.1. Lineage (GTDB taxonomy): Bacteria > Bacillota > Clostridia > Peptostreptococcales > Acidaminobacteraceae > Fusibacter_C. The sequence goes on from JBBRVO010000002.1 coordinate 21,236, forward strand.
AATTTTGACGATAATATATTTACTGAGACAGTCACTTCAGAGTGGGTACCAGAGATTACTTTTATAAGTATAGATGAGACAACAAAGAGACAATTGCTAGTCAAAGTTGCCATAGAAATGAGTCGTGATGACATAAAAGCCAATATGTTGACCATCTTGGAATGGCGTGAAGTGCCTGCAGAATTTGAATACGATGACGCCTTAGACTTTGTAGACCCGGAGGGCAATTGAAATGTATACACTCGAAGAACTATTAGAACAAGCCATACAAAGAGACGCTTCGGATTTATTTATCACGGTTGGCGTACCGCCGACACTCAAAGTACAAGGTCAATTCGTCAAACTGGGCGATGAAAAGTTAAAGCCAGAAGATACTGAGGTGTTAGTAAAAGAATTGTTTGTCAAAGATGATCATTATGCCGAATTTCTTGCAAATGGCGAAAAAGACTTTTCATTTTCACAGAGCAATGTGGGTCGATTTAGAGTCGACGCATACACGCAGCGCGGATCACATGCTGCAGCATTAAGGGTACTCAAGTTCGACAAACTGGACATTGAAAAATTGAGAATTCCTGAAACTATCTTGAATGTTCGCAAAAAATCCAAAGGCCTTGTTTTAATCACAGGACCAACTGGTAGTGGCAAGTCGACAACGCTATCCTGTATCATTGATTTGATTAATAAGGAACGCGCGTGCCACATATTGACTTTAGAGGATCCCATCGAACACATCCATAAACACGATAAGAGTATCGTCGATCAGCGAGAAATTGGCATTGATACGAGAAGCTATGCGGATGGACTTAGATCCGCACTTAGGCAGGCGCCAGATGTTATCTTAATAGGTGAAATGAGAGATTACGAAACAATTTCTATTGCACTCACTGCTGCTGAAACAGGTCATTTGGTATTTTCGACACTACATACGGTGGGTGCCGCAAAGACGATTGACCGCATCATCGATGTTTTTCCACCTAATCAACAACAACAAATAAGAATTCAACTGTCTACTGTATTACAAGGTGTTATATCGCAGCAACTCATTCAATCCGATACACTTGGCCGAGTGCCTGCTTTTGAGATTATGTCTATGAACCATGCAATACGCAATATGATACGTGATGGAAAGATTCCACAGATAGAAGCGGCCATACATTCTGGAAAAAGTGTCGGAATGGTAAGCATGGACGCAAGTCTTGCCGATATGTATCATGAAGGGCTAATTTCTAAAGAGGACGCTTTGCTCCATTGTATAAATTATGATACAATCAAGAGATATTTAGGCGAAGACGATTAGTTATTAGTTACAAAATTAATAGTTATCTTCTTGAAAGGAGGAAAGATTATGAAAAAACGAATGGTCACAATTTTAATAATGATGTTGATTGCCATCTGTTTTACTGATTCGTTCAACTATGCCGCAACGACAGAGACAATCGACGTAACAAATTTAGAAAAGGGTATTGTCGATATCACTTATAAGGCATCGGACACACTAAAATACAAAGTGTTGATAGCGAAAGGCGATCAGAAGATAACCTATCCTTTCGATGCAAGTGGTAAGTCGGTGGCATTTCCGCTTCAGCTTGGCAATGGCACATATAAAATTGGCTTGCTTAAAAATGTCAGTGGCACAAAATATGTCTATGTTGCACAACTGTCAGTTGAACTGAATTTAAAGGACCCAAACATAGTCTTTTTAAATGCCATACAAAATATTAATTGGAATGAAGATCAAAAGGCCATTGAGTTTGGCAAAACGCTTTTAAAGTCTAATACGACAACGAGTAAACGCATCTCTACTCTGTATGGCTATATGGTTAAAAATGTGTCGTATGATTATGATAAAATTGCTAAATTGACTGCCGACTATATACCAAATGTCGAACAGACCTATGTAGACCTAAAAGGCATTTGTTACGATTATTCAGCACTCTTTGCATCGATAGAACGTAGTCAAGGTATTCCAGTCAAACTAGTCAAGGGTTACTCGAAGTTCGTCAATGGCTATCACGCTTGGAATGAAGCGTTTATTGATGGTAAATGGGTCATCATAGACAATACGGTAGATAGTACGTGGAAAGGTTCGAAGACGGGTCTTACAATGTTCAAAAATGAGAAGGATTATACTAAGGTCAACGAATATTAATGGAGGATACCATGGTATATGTTTTTTTTGCTGAGGGTTTTGAAGAAATTGAAGCGATTACGGTCGTCGATGTGCTAAGACGGGCCGACATCAGAACGCATATGATAGGATTGTCCAGTTTACAGGTAACGGGGGCGCATGGGATAACGGTTAAGATGGACGACACGATCAAATCTATCACCACTTTATCGGATGCGATGATGATGATTTTGCCTGGAGGGATGCCTGGAGCTAAAAATCTCTCAGAGCACAAAACGTTGAAAAATCTTCTCGTCGAAGCCTACCAAACAGAAGTGCCTATTGCCGCAATATGTGCAGCACCAATCATATTGTCTGAGCACGGTCTACTAAAAGGGAGACGTGCTACTTGTTATCCAGGCTTTGAGTTAGAACTTAAGGATTTTGTACACGACGATCGACCAGTTGTTCAAGACGGCGCATTGATTACCGGTAAGGGTCCAGGTGCCGCAATTGCGTTCGCTTTAAAAATCGTCGAAATCTTAAAAGGACATAAAGTGAGTGATCAGCTCGCTGCATCAATGATGTTCATCCAGAAAGAGCAAGTGGATACACACTGAATGATTATAAAAGGAATGTTCAAAATGATTTTATTAAACAATCATTAGAACATTCCTTTTTTTATACGAAAAATTTTGGTTTATTTCCAATTGATAGACGTTGACCCTTTATTTTTGGAACCTTCTGCGATATAGGATGCTTTATCAAAGCCCGTGCCAACCGTTATAACGAGTCCGTAATAATCGTAGATTTCACCCAACGTATCCAAGGTAGGGCCGGCTAGGTCGCTATATGTAGCGGAAGCTGCGCCCGATAGACTTTTTGCATAAGCGATAGCGAGTTTCTCGCCCTTGGCTGGAGTCGTTCCTGCAGCTACAATGATGGCAATTCCCAAGGTTTCATTCTGCGGGATTATAGTGGCATCGATAACTTCAATATTTTTTTTGATTTCACGCGTTGCAACGTCTATCATATCTTCTGTTATGACATAATTCTCGGTTTGGGGATCCGTCGATGTGTTAAAAACATTCTCGCCACCTTCGAGCGAATCCTTGCCTTCAAGATCAACATCGAGATCGCCATATGGCGTGGTAAACCGAACTAAGACGTATATGAGTGCAAGTAAAGCGATTGTAAGGATGACGTGGTGCTTTTTTAATTTAAATTTTTTTTTCAAAGCTTGAGTTTCTCCAGGTGATTGTTCCTCAATTTTTCTTTCTAGTCGTTTCTTAGAGGTCTCAAATTTCTCGACGATTCCGGAAACTTCATCTTTATTGATCAAATCAATTGCTAGATCACATATTTTAAGCGCTTCAGTAAAGCGTTGCCTTTTCTCGAGCAACCTGATAGCACTTTCATAAGTTTTAGATATTTTGGGTGAATAATTATCAAATATGTCCATATAGATTTTGAGCGCTAATTCCTCGTTGATCATCTCCATCTTCTGTGCCTTTTGAGTCAATATATAGAGCTCATTGGTTCTTTCCGACATGTGACACTCCCATCCTTGTGACATAGTTATTGTTGTTAAATAAGTTATCGGCATAAATGTGTAATTTGTTAACAAATTCTTTATATCTAACAGGGTTTTTAAAGTTGACGGATTTAATCGGATATATTATAATTAAGTTGATTTCTTAGTAAACAACTAGGGATTAAAAGGAGTGTGTCATTTTGAAGTTATCAACTAGAGGCCGATACGGGCTAAAAGCGATGTTTGATCTTGCGCTCAATTATGGCGATGGGCCGATTTCACTCACTAGTATTGCCGAGCGCCAAGCCGTTTCAGTCAATTATTTGGAACAGCTTATTTCGCCCCTTAGAAAAGCGAACCTCGTTGAAAGCGTACGCGGTGCTCAAGGTGGGTATATGCTTTCTAAAAAGCCAGAGGATATCACGGTTGGGATTATTTTAACCACACTTGAAGGTCCATTGGCCCCAACGGACTGTGTTGTTGTCGAAGGCGATGATGACATATGTAGCCATTCAGATTATTGTGTGACGAAAGTCATTTATGAAAAAATTTATGAGAGTATCACAAGCGTAGTGAATTCTATCACCTTGCAGCATATGATCGATGATTATCGCAGCAATCAAGACAGCTTGATTATCAAAAGCATCTGCGCATGTAAATAAAATTTTGGAGGGGAAGAAGTTGAGAAAAATTTATTTAGATTATTCCGCAACGACACCGGTAAAAGAAGAAGTGCTCCAAGAAATGCTGCCTTACTTCACTGAAAAATTTGGTAACGCGTCAAGTATACATGGTTTTGGACAAGAGGCAAAAAAATCATTAGAGGAAGCGAGAGCTACCATTGCCAAGACGATGCATACGACACCTGACACAATTTATTTCACAGGTGGCGGTTCTGAATCCGACAATTGGGCTTTAAAAGGGGTTATGCGTGCCAACAAGGCAAAAGGTAACCACATGATTACTTGTAAAATCGAGCATCACGCAATATTACATTCATGTGAAGCACTTGAAAAAGAAGGCTTTGAAGTGACGTATCTCGAGGTCGATAATATGGGTCTGGTCAATCTTGAAGCACTTGAAGCAGCCATTAGACCGACGACGGTTCTCGTTTCAATCATGTTTATAAACAATGAGATTGGCACAATGCAGCCGATTGAAGAGATCTCGAAAATCGCTCACAAACACAATGTCTTATTCCATACAGATGCCGTTCAAGCGTATGGCAATGTCGAAATAGATGTCAATGCGCTTGGAATCGATCTCATGAGCGTTTCTAGCCATAAAATATACGGTCCAAAAGGCGTCGGTGCGCTTTATATCAAGAAAGCCATTCGTATTGAAAACCTCATTGATGGTGGCGCACAAGAAAAAAAACGTCGAGCAGGCACTGAAAATCTGTCGGGAATAATTGGTTTTGCAAAAGCGGCAGAACTTGCATATTCTGGCTTGGACGCACATGTAGAAAAATTAACAATTTTGAGAGAGCGCCTTTTAAAGGGCATCCTTGAAACGATAGATTATGTGAAACACAACGGACACCCTACGAAACGTCATCCAGGAAATGTAAACATCTGCTTTGAATTCATCGAAGGTGAAGCGCTATTACTTAGTTTAAATGCAAAGGGCATTTCGGGTTCTAGTGGTTCCGCTTGTACGTCAGGGTCACTTGATCCATCACACGTATTGCTCGGCATCGGACTGCCACACGAGATTGCCCACGGGTCACTTAGATTGACCATCGGTGATTTTACAACAGAAGAAGATGTGGATTATACCATCGTCGCATTAAAAGAGGTCGTTGAAAAATTGAGACAGTGGTCGCCGCTATACGATAGAATTCAAGGAGGACAAAAATAATGTACACAGAAACGGTAATGGATCATTTCATGAATCCAAGAAATGTCGGCGTGATTGAGAATGCAGATGGCATCGGCGAGGTTGGTAATGTAAAGTGCGGCGATATCATGAGAATATATATAAAGGTGGAAAACGAAGTCATTGATGACATCAAGTTCAAGACATTCGGATGTGGTTCGGCGATTGCTGCTTCTTCTATGGCAACGGTGCTAATCAAGGGCATGACAATCGAAGACGCTTTGAAAGTGACGAATAAGCAAGTTATTGAGGCTTTAGGGGGTCTTCCTGCAGTTAAGATTCACTGTTCAGTACTTGCAGAACAAGCACTCAAAGCGGCCATTTATGATTATGCGACAAAAGTTGGAAAGACCTATACAGGACTTGAAGGGTTTGATCCAAGTGACGATCACGACCATCACGATGTTGTAGAGATTGAATTCTAAAAAACACTTTAACCTTTAATGCAAATATGTTAAAATGTTATAAGAATATGAATAAGCCATGTAATGGCGCATGATTGGCTATGATGAAGAGGAGTAGATCACACCATTAGAGAGCATCCGATTGGTGAAAGTGATGCAAGTGATTGAAGCAGCTTCTGAGCTCAAAATCCGAACGAATAGTAGGGTTTTGCGTTTTGCAAACGTTAAGATGCATTTTGACCTTCAAAGCGATTGGACTTGTCCAATAAATAGGGTGGTACCGCGATTATGTCGTCCCTATATTGACTTTGGAGGTTTTTTTGTACAAATAATTCACAGGAGGCATTTAGATGAAAAAGATGGGCTTAAATGAAATTAGGAAAGCGTTTTTAGATTTTTATGAATCGAAGGGACATTATGTGACATCAAGTTATCCCCTCGTGCCACTCAATGATAAAAGTTTGCTGCTTGTCAATGCAGGCATGCAACCAATCAAGAATTATTTTACAGGGACAGAAGTACCGCCGAAAAGTACTATGGCTACGTGTCAAAAGTGTATTCGAACAGGGGATATTGACAATGTCGGCGTTACGGCAAGACATGCGACATTTTTTGAAATGTTAGGCAATTTTTCTTTCGGCGATTATTTCAAAGAAGGTTCAATCAAATACGGATGGGAATTCATCACAGAAGTTTTGGAACTCCCTATTGAGATGCTTTGGCCATCGGTTTACCTCGATGACGATGAAGCGTTTGAGATATGGCGCGATATCATCGGTATACCAGAACATAAAATCACAAGACTTGGTAAAGCAGATAACTTCTGGGAAATTGGAACAGGTCCATGTGGTCCCTGTTCGGAGATTTACTTCGATCGAGGAGAAGCTTATGGGTGTGGGGATCCAAATTGTAGACCGGGCTGTGAGTGTGAACGTTTCCTTGAATTTTGGAACCATGTCTTCACACAATTTGATAGAGATGAGCAAGGTAATTATCACGAACTCGAAAAGAAAAATATCGATACGGGTATGGGGCTTGAGCGCATCGCCTGTATCATGCAAGAAGTCGATTCTATTTTTGAAGTGGATACGATCAAACTGATTCGAGATGCCGTTATTGAACATTCTGGAATGGGCTATGGCAAAGATAGAGCAACAGACATCTCCACACGCATCATAACGGACCATATAAAGGCGGTAACCTTCATGGTAGGCGATGGCATCATGCCAAACAACGAAGGTCGAGGTTACGTCCTCAGACGCCTTCTGAGACGTGCAGCGCGACATGCAAAGAAACTCGGCATGAACGGCAACATACTCACGGAACTCGTCGACACGGTTATTCTTGCTTATGGTGAAAACTACTCAAACCTCATTGAGAGAAAAGACTACATCAAGCGCATCATCTCTATAGAAGAAGAGCGCTTCCAGTCGACCATCGATCAAGGACTTGGCATCTTAAATGAGTATGTCGAAACGATGCAAACTGAAGGCACCGGCGAACTCAGTGGCGACAAAGCCTTTAAGCTCTATGACACCTATGGTTTCCCAATTGAACTCACGATGGAAATCCTCGCAGAAAAGAAAATGACTGTTGACGAAGCCGCTTTCAAAGAGCAGATGATCGAACAAAAGGAACGTGCGAGAACAGCGAGAGGCAGCGGTGACGAACTAGGATGGGCAAGTGAAGCAATCGCTCAACTGCCTAAAACCATCGTTTCTCAATTTGTAGGCTACCAAAATCTCACAAAAATTTGCAAGCTCGTTGCGGTAGTAGGTGAAGAAATCGTGGATGAGGCGTTTGAAGGTATGGAAGTTACCCTAGTGCTTGACGAAACCCCGTTTTATCCAGAAGGCGGCGGTCAAGTAGGCGATATTGGTCATATCTACACGGATTCGTTTATGGCGGAAGTCATTGAAACCAAGAAAAGCGTCGGCAGAATTATTGGCCATAATGTTCGCGTTCTTAAGGGCACCGTAAAAGTTGGCGATGATGTGACGGCCAGTGTCAATGTTAGTAGCCGCATGGCAACGGCTAGAAACCACTCTGCGACACATCTGCTTCACAAAGCACTGAGAACGGTTCTAGGGACACACGTTGAACAAGCTGGTTCTATGGTAAGCCCAGAGAGATTGCGTTTCGACTTCTCGCATTTTGAAGCGATTTCACATGTAGATCTACAAAAAATCGAGAAAATTGTCAACGCACAAATCCTTGATGCACTTGTTATTCAAACGGAAGAAATGCCGATTGCTGCTGCAAGAGAAAAAGGTGCCATGGCACTCTTTGGTGAAAAATATGGTGATAAAGTGCGCGTCGTTACCATGGGTGATTACAGCATTGAGCTTTGCGGCGGCACACATCTCAAAAATACGTCAGAAGTCGGTCTCTTTAAAATAGTCAGTGAAGCGGGAGTTGCAGCGGGTGTACGCAGAATTGAAGCCATTACAGGCGAAAATGTTTATAATTTGTTAACACAACTTGATGAAAAAATGCAAACTGTTTCTGATATTCTTAAAACGACTACTAATGATGTGACACAAAAGGCGGAGCAAGTACTTGGAGAGATCAAGGCACTTCAACGTGAAAATGAATTGCTAAAAAACAAACTCGTCAAAGGTGCACTTTCAGAAATCCTCGCTGGGATGAAAGAAGTTAATGGCTTCCAAGTTGTAACGGCAAAATTTGAAGACATTGACATGAATACGCTTAGAAATCTAGGCGATCAAATTAAAGACCGTTTCGAAAACAGTGTGGTTGTGTTAGCCAATATAGACGATGGTAAAGTGGCGTTACTTTCTATGGCATCCGATGCAGCCGTTAAAAAAGGCGCGCATGCTGGCAATATCATCAGAGAAGTTGCCAAAATCGCAGGCGGCGGTGGCGGTGGAAAACCGAACATGGCGCAAGCGGGCGGAAAAAACCCTGAAAAAGTTGATGAAGCGCTTCAAAAAGTTTATGCTTTATTGGTCTAAAAAGGGTATAATGACATCATAAAGGTCGTATGACTTAGAATAAAAGGTGGGATTGCAATGAAAAACACGATGAAATTCAGCGTAGAGGACTATCTTGAAAACAGCGAACACAAAGACATCTTGCTATACGTCTACAATGCACTTGAAGAAAAGGGATACAACCCTGTCAATCAACTCATTGGGTATTTGATTTCTGGTGATCCTACCTACATCACAACGCATAACGATGCACGAACGACGATTAAGAAGATTGAACGCGATGATATTCTTGAAGTTCTGATTAACCATTATATTGAGAGTAATAAAAAATGATTTATAACACGTTAGGCAAAACAGGTATCAAAGTATCCAAAATCTGTTTTGGAAGTTTGACAATGGGGCCGCTTCAACGCAATTTAAGCACTTTTGAAGGGGCCTCATTAATTGAGTATGCCTATGAAAAGGGCATCAATTTTCTAGATACAGCAGAGCTTTACGAGACGTATGCACATGTAAGGCAAGCACTTAAAAACATTCCGCGAGATAAGTTCGTCATTGCAAGCAAGAGCTACGCCTATTCGAAAGAAACGGCGAGACTGAGCCTTGAAAAAGCAATGAAAGAAATCGGCACGGACTATGTTGACGTGTTCATGTTACATGAGCAGATGAGTGAACATACGATACGCGGGCATTACGATGCCATCGAGTATTTTTTAAAGATGAAACAAGAAGGTCGCATTAGAGCGTTGGGAATCTCTACGCATTATATTGCCGGCGTAAAGGCGGCATGTAAATACCCTGAAATCGAGATTGTCCATCCAATCACTAATTTGGCTGGATTGGGGATTCAAGATGGCACTAGAGCCGAAATGGAAAGCGCAATAATAGCTTTCAAAGCCTTAGGTGGTGGGGTTGTTGGTATGAAGCCACTTGGTGGCGGGAACTTACTCGCATCCGTAGATGCTTGCTTTGATTACATTTTAGCGCAAAATGACATCGATTCTATCGCTTTTGGCATGCAGTCAAAAGAAGAAATCGATTATAATGTTAAAAGAGTGGATGACGAGCCTATTTCAAGTGACTTGAGAGCGCTCGTAGCCACTAATAATAAGAAGTTGCAAATAGCGGATTGGTGCATAGGCTGTGGCGCATGTGTCTTAAAATGTGACCACAAAGCACTTACCGTCGTAGAAGAAATGGCTGTCGTAGACCGCACAAAGTGTGTTTTATGTGGATATTGTTCATCTGTTTGCCCCGAGTTTTGTATCAAAGTGTATTAAATATTGTATAATCCATTGAAATGGGTTATGATGGAGGATATGATTTAGTGAGAATAATGGGACTTGATGTAGGGGATAGAACGATAGGCGTAGCAATTAGCGATTCGCTTTTGATGACGGCACAAGGGAAAGAAACGATATTTAGAGTGTCACTCAAACAAGACATCGATCGCTTGGTTGAACTCATCAATGACTATGAGGTAACAAAAATTGTAGCTGGCATGCCATATAACATGAATGGCAGCATTGGCCCACAAGCCGAAAAGACCCAGCAATTTATGGACAAACTTGAGAAAAAATTGATTTATTCCGATCGGATCAAAAGCAAAATTGAAATTGAATTTTGGGATGAACGTATGACGACATTAAGTGCCACGCGTTTTCTCATCGAAGCAGACGTGCGCAGAGAGAATCGAAAAAAAGTTGTCGATCAACTCGCCGCCATTTTGATTTTGCAGGGTTATTTGGATAGGAATAGAACGGTTTAAATAAAGCATTTATAAATACTATTTATGAGGTGAATTAATATGAAAAAAGAAGAATTGTTTGATGTGGTACAACCTGAAAATGATGATGATACAGTGGAATTGTTGGATGAAAATGGTGTTGCGACTTTATTCAACATCATTGCAAACCTTGAATTAGATGGACAGGAATATGCAATTTTATCAAACGTTGACGATGAAGAAGATGTATTGATTTTCAAAGTCACAGAAGAAAACGATGAATTTGTCTTTGAAACAATTGAAGACGAAGATGAACTCAACTCAGTTGTAGACGCTTATAATGAGCTTCTCGACGAAATGGGTGAAGACGAGGACGAGGACGAAGAATAAACAATTAAGAATATTCACAGATGTCAACAATATAATGAATATGAAAGTATCGGGGTGCGATTATGAGTTCAGTTTACGACGGGTATAAGAAAAAGTTAAAGGAAGCGGGTTATAAATTAACACCACAGAGAATAGCTATATTGAATGCCATTGAAGCGAGTAAAGGAAAGCATCTCAATACCGAGGAAATTTACGATATCGTAAAGCAAAGAAATCCAGAAATGGGATTGGCTACCGTTTATAGAACACTACAGCTCCTAGAAGAGTTGGAAGTCGTATCTTCATTGAACCTTGAAGACGGCTGCGTGAGATATGAGTTATACAGTGATGATGGCCACCACAATCATCATCATTTAATATGCTCTAACTGCTTCGCAGTCATAGAAGTTGAAGGCGACTTACTAGAAGAATTGGAAGAAAAAATTGAGAAAGAACACGATTTTAAGATTCTTGATCACAAACTAAAATTCTATGGTATATGTAGTAAATGCAAAAACCTTGTTTAGTACAGGGTTTCTTTTGCGTAAATGAGAAACAATCAAAATCTTTGTCATACGATTCACAACACTTTCAGTCTGACCGGAAAAAGTGACTGAATACAGATAAGAGGTTAATATGACAAAAAAGAATGTAATCGAAGAAACAGGCGCGGTTGTAACCGCAGAAACCGAATTAAAGCAAGTGGCAAAGCAAAATAACGCTAAACAAAATCCGAACCAGAATCCAAACCAAAAAAAGAAACCAAATCCGAACCAAAATCCGAACCAAAATCCGAACCAAAATCCGAACCAAAATCCGAACCAAAATGCAAAGAAAGATGTAAACCCAGTATTGAAGCAAGAAATAAGTCAAGAACCTAAACAAGATTTAACTCAAGAGAAAAAGCAACCCGGAAGAAATCAAAACGGTGCTGGCAAGAAGAGAAACAACACTAACAACAAGCCAAGGTTCAATGTTGAAGAACCACAAATCTTGACACCTGCTCTTAATGTATCAGGTGGACCGCTTCTTAAAATCATTCCGTTAGGCGGATTAAATGAAATAGGAAAAAATATGACCGTTTATCAGTACGAAGAGGATATCTTTGTCGTTGACTGCGGTATGGCTTTCCCAGAAGATGAATTACTCGGAATAGATGTCGTGATTCCGGACATTTCTTATTTAAAGAAAAATGCCAGTAAAATAAAAGGCATCGTCTTAACACATGGTCATGAGGACCACATAGGCGCGCTTCCTTATTTTCTGAGAGAAATTAATGTGCCAGTGTATGGAACGCGATTGACCCTTGGTCTTGTGGAAAACAAATTAAAAGAACATAAAATCAACCCTAAGTTGATTACGATTCAACCGGGCATTACTTTCAAATTAGGCGTTTTTGAAATCGAACCGATCAGAGTTTGCCATAGTATCGCAGATGCGGTGGCGTTCGCAATTACAACACCTTACGGAAAAGTGATTCAGACTGGTGACTTCAAGATTGACTTTACGCCGATAGACGGACAAAAAACGGACCTCCATAGACTAGCTAGACTGGGAGATGAAGGCGTTCTTGCCTTGCTATCAGATAGTACAAACGTTCTAAGAGAAGGGTATACGATGTCTGAAAGTTCAGTGGGTGATACCTTTGAAGAAATTTTCAGACATGCCCAGTCAAGAATTATCGTCGCGTCCTTTGCCTCAAATGTACACCGCGTTCAACAAATCATCAACGCGGCATATTCAAACAATAGAAAAGTTGCTTTTTCAGGGAGAAGCATGGTCAACGTATCTGGCGTTGCACTTGAACTCGGTTACTTGAAATTGCCTCAAAGCGACATCATCATAGATATCAAAGACATCGGCAGATATCCTGAAAATGAACTTGTGGTCATTACCACTGGATCACAAGGAGAGCCAATGAGCGCACTTGCTAGAATGGCAAACTCCGAACACCGAAATATGGAGATCACAACCGGAGATCTAGTAATCTTATCCTCGTCACCGATACCAGGCAATGAAAAGTCCGTTTATAAAATCATCAATCAACTCACGAAAAAAGGCGCTAAAATGATTTATGAATCCATTGCAGAGGTCCATGTTTCAGGACATGCTAAGCAAGAAGAACTCAAACTCATGTACGCACTCACTAAACCGAAATATTTTGTACCTGTTCACGGTGAATATGTCATGCTCGATAAACACAAGCAATTGGCAGTTTCTATGGGCATGCATGATAAAAACATTTTCATCTTGAACAACGGCAGCGTGCTTGAGTTCAATGCAGAAGGTGCAAGAGTCGGCAAACCAGTTCAAGCGGGTCGCGTGTTTATTGATGGACTTGGTGTTGGTGATGTTGGCAACATCGTTCTGAGAGACAGAAAACACTTATCCGAAGATGGTTTGATTATCATCGTCGTGGCGATATCTAGTGCAACTGGGGAACTAATCAGCGGGCCAGATCTCATTTCAAGAGGTTTTGTCTACGTTAGAGAATCTGAAGTGTTGATGGATAGTGCAAAAGCGGTTATCGAAGAAGAGCTTAAAAAATGCTATGCTAAAAACATCAAGGATTGGTCATCACTGAAGTCATCCGTTCGAGATGCCCTTAGCCAACATATTTATCAGACGACAAAACGGTCTCCGATGATCTTGCCAGTTTTCATGGAAGTCTAATGAACGCTCTCTAGGAGGGAAATATGAAACGAATTGCACTTTTGTCACTTCTTGTTTTAGTGCTTGCACTTTCAACAGGGTGTGCCGGAATTTTGGAAAAATATAATGCTGCAGTCGACTTAAATAGCACGGAGACACAACGTGTCACCGTGCCATCTGGCGCGACCACTACGAGTATTGCCAATCTATTAAAGGAAATCGACTTGATCCAAAACGTCAACGCCTTTAAGGCAAAATCAAAACAACTTGATGTTGACGGACAAATGAAGGCGGGCGACTACATGTTGTCGAAATCTTTATCCACTGAAGAAATCATTTTAAAGCTCGTAAAGGGTGATGTCTATATTGAAACGGCGAAGTTTACAATTCCTGAAGGCTATGAAGTTAGACAAATCGTCGACACTTTGGAAGCTGAAGGGCTGATAGATAGAGCTGTGTTTTTAGAGGCGCTCCAAAATGAACCATTTGACTATCCGTTTTTAGAGGGCGTTGACAGAAGTTATTTATTAGAAGGGTATTTGTTTCCAGATACTTATACGGTTAAGGCGGGTTCAAGTGAAGTGGCTATTATCAAGATGATGCTTGATCGTTTCAATACGATTTTTACTGAGGATTATTATGTACGTGCAAAAGAATTGGGTATGACAGTTGGCGAAGTAGTGACACTGGCATCGATTATCGAACGCGAAGCGCGTTTGGATGATGAATTTCCCATTGTATCGAGCGTATTCCATAACAGAATTGACATAAATATGTTGCTTCAGTCGTGTGCAACTGTTCAATTTATCTTGAAGGAACGTAAGGACGTCTTGTTATTTGCTGATATTGAGATTGATTCACCCTATAACACCTATATGTATCCAGGTCTTACACCGTCTCCAATTGCATCACCAGGCGCACTTGCAATCAAGTCTGCTCTCTATCCAGCAGACACAAATTATCTTTATTTTGTTACGACAGAAAAGAACGATGGCTCACATTATTTCAACGAAACCCTTGAAGGGCATAATAGAGACATCAAAAAGGGGAAGTAAATGATTGAAAGCAAAATCGTCGATTCGTATGTTGAAGCGTATATAAAGACGTTACTACCTGACGAAATGGGCCTTCTTGGTACGTTAGAAGCTTATGCTGTTGAGAATCACGTCCCAATCATTCAACCCGAAATTGCCCAATATTTAAAAGTTTTTTTCAAAATAGCAAAGCCGAGCGCTGTACTTGAAATAGGTACTGCGATCGGCTATTCTGGCGCTTTGATGGCACTTGAGATGAAACAGGGTACTATTGATACCATTGAAATGAGTGAGACGATGGTTGCCAAGGCAAAAGAGACATTTTTATCCTTGGGTGAGATTGTCCCAGATGTTGTGGTAACACAGCATCTAGGTAGTGCCACTGAGGTCCTTACAACTTTGAACAAGCGGTTTGACCTCATCTTTATTGATGCATCAAAAGGGCACTATCGCGAATTTTTCGATCTATCTTACCCCATGCTAAACGTTGGGGGCGTTATCATATCGGACAACGTCTTATATAAAGGCATGATTGCGACCAATCTCTATCTGATTAAGCGAAAAATCACCATTGTCAAACGCATGCGAAAATACCTCACTTTCATCAGTGAACATCCGGAGCTAGATACGACTGTCTTACCAATGGGAGACGGCCTTGCAATTAGTTATAAAAAAGGAGGCAACGCATGAAGCGTGTAGAATTGTTAGCACCTGCTGGCGATTTGGAAAAACTCAAATACGCGATCATATATGGTGCGGATGCGGTGTATATAGGCGGTCAAGTTTTTGGACTTCGCGCTGCTGCAAAAAACTTTTCATTTGAAGAAATGAAAGAAGGCATCGAATTTGCGCATGTCCGTGGAAAAAGAGTGTTTCTAGTTTTAAACATCATCCCTCACAATGAAGATATCCATTATTTGGAGCAATATATAGAACAAATTAAAGATTTAGGCCTTGATGCGGTTATTCTATCCGACCCTGGAACCTTTATGTTCGTCAAGCAATATGCGCCTGAACTCGAAGTTCATTTGAGTACACAGGCCAATAACACCAACTATATGAGTGCCAATTTTTGGTATGCACAAGGCGTTAAACGCGTGATCCTTGCAAGGGAGCTTTCATTTGATGAAATTTCAGAGATTCGTGCAAAGACGCCGCCTATGCTGGAACTTGAGTCATTTGTCCACGGCGCAATGTGTATTTCTTATTCTGGCAGATGCCTCATGAGCAATTATATGGCAGACCGAGATGCAAACCGTGGCGCTTGTGCGCAACCGTGCAGATGGGAATACAACCTTGTTGAGAAGACGCGTCCAGGAGAATACTTCCCAGTTGAAGAGACGGAAGATGGCACATTTTTCTTCAATTCTAAAGACCTTTGTATGATTCAGAAGATTCCGGATCTCATCCAATCGGGACTTGATAGTCTGAAAATCGAAGGTAGAATGAAAACGATTTACTATGTGGCATCAATCGTTCGTGCCTATCGTAAGGCAATCGATGACTATTACAAAGATCCTGAAAATTATGTCTACAATCCACAGTGGTTCGAAGAAATTCAAAAGGTATCTCATAGAGAATTTACAAGTGGATTTTATGACCATAAACCGACGCATGAAGACCAACTTTATTCGACGAGTTCCTATGTGCGCACCTATGATTTTCTCGGAATTGTCAAGTCCTATGATATACAGTCGGGCATGGCGACTATCGAACAGAGAAATCATTTCAAGATAGGCGATAAAATTGAGATTATTGGGCCCAATTATTTTTATGGTGCGCATACAATAGACGCGATGTTTGACGATAAGGATAACCCAATTGAAGTGGCACCACATGCGCAGCAGATTATCAAATTGCCGCTTAATCAACCGGTTGAGCCCTATTATATTTTAAGAATAGAAGTCGCGACAAAATAAGACAATTCCCAAAAGCGCTTTGACGCAGAGGACTGAGGAGGCTAGGATGAACAAACCCGTGGTTATTGGGGTATCTGGTGGTACAGGATCAGGCAAAAGCACTGTTGCGAAAGCTATTTTCAAATCATTGCCAGATGAGAATATTTTAATTCTAGAGCAAGATGCCTATTATAAGGATCAAAGCAATTTGACATACGACGAACGCGTTAAGACCAACTATGACCATCCACTTGCATTTGATACGGATTTGCTTATCGAACATATTAAAAGGTTGTGTCAGCATCAGTGTATTGAAAAGCCAATCTACAATTTCTCAATTCATAATAGAGAAGAAAAATCCGTAAAAATTCAACCTAAAGAAATTATCATAATAGAAGGCATCATGATTCTTGAAGATGCGCGCCTTAGAAACCTCATGGACATCAAGATATTCGTGGATACTGACGCGGATGTACGCATTATCAGACGTATCACGCGCGATATCAACGAAAGAGGCAGAACACTTGAATCGGTTATCGAACAATATTTGACAACCGTCAAACCCGCACATGAACAGTTCATTGAGCCTACAAAAAAATATGCAGATATTATCATCCCTGAAGGCGGCTATAACAAAGTCGCCATCGATCTTATGACTACAAAAGTGATGTCTATCATAAAAGAAAAACAATAGAGAAATTTTTAATAAATGAGGTGAGGCTTTGCGTCACGAATATTTAATTAAAGCGGCAATTGAACGCAATGCATCTGATATTCACATTGCTCCAAATGCGAAACCGATGCTCAGAATAAATGGGGTACTTCAAGAGTTTGAAGACAGCGAAGTGCTTACGCATGAAGATATCACCAATGGGGTTGAAAACCTTTGCGATGACAACCAACTCGATGCGTTGAATCGTTCTGGTGAACAAAATTTTAGTTTCTCAATCCCCGATTATGGTCGATTTAGAGTGAACATCGTAAAACAGCGCGGTACGTATAGCATATCTATTCGAATTTTGAAATTGGTCATTCCAACTAAGGAAACACTAGGGCTACCTAGCGTAATTTTTGAATTGGCTTCTCAAAAGAGGGGACTTATGATCGTCTGCGGCGCTTCAGGATCTGGACGTTCAACGACGATGGCGGCTATTTTGCAACATCTCAATGAAACTCAAAAGTTTAACATTATCACAGTGGAATCGCCAATCGAATATCTATTCAAGCACGATCAATCGCTACTTGTACAGCGCGATGTTGGTACGGATTGCGATTCAATCTACGAAGGTGTCAAAAGTATTATGCGGCACGATCCAGACGTCGTCATGATATCTGACATTTCAGACGAATCGGTCATGGAACTCGCCCTTCAAATCGCAGAATCGGGAAAATTAGTAATTGCGGGCTTATCGTCAATCAATGCGGTCACATCGATAGAAACTATTATCGCTTCTGCGATGCCGGCGCGTATAGAAAACAGAAAGCTCAAACTAGCATCCAACTTACTCGCGATAATTGCACAGCAACTTGTACCGAGTAAACAGGATGATACGAGACTTTTGGTATATGAACTTCTACTGCCAAATGCGGCCATTCGTTCACATATTCTATCAAGTACGTTCACTGAGCTTCGCAATACACTCAATGTCGGCAAAAAACAAGGCATGTTAAGTATGGATGCCAATTTGTTTGACAAATTTCAAGCAAATGACATCAGCCATGAGACCCTATACAAATTTTGCCTTGATACAGAGTATGTTAAAAGACTCGAAAAAAATAGTGTTCTTGGAGATAATGCATGAACACAATCATATTGATCGGCATGATGGGATCGGGTAAAACCTCGGTTGGTAAACGACTGGCGGCGCACTACGGGTTTAGGCATATCGATACGGATCACATTGTTGAAGAGACGCAAGGCCTTTCAATCACACGTATTTTCGAAGCTCACGGAGAATCTAAGTTCAGAGAGCTTGAAGAAAATGTCGTTGAGAAGATTTTCAAGTTGTCTGACGTCGTGGTTTCAACTGGAGGCGGCATCATTTTAAATCCCATTAATACATTAAGACTTAAAGAGATGGGCACGGTCATTTATTTAAAAGGATCGGTGACACAACTTGAGGAAAACCTAAAAGGCGAGGTAGAGGATAGGCCACTTTTAAAAAGGCACGACATGGCGGTTATTTTAAAAGTCAGAGAGGCGCTATATGAGCATGCAGCTCATTTTAGCATCGACATAGATGGCCTTACGATAGAGGCGATTGTTTCCGAAATATTAAAAATTCAAGGACTCTAAAGACATTGCACTCAAGGGTTACATCTGTTAGAATCTTAGTATGGAGATTTCTTGACAACCGATAAAGATTAAAGCTATAATAGGGATTGGTCCGAGTTTGAATTAATATTTTGGAGGTTTTATAATGATAGCTGCAAGTGATTTTAGAAAAGGTGTTACATTTGAAATAAACAACGAGCCTTTTGTTATTATTGATTTTCAACACGTTAAACCTGGTAAAGGCGCAGCGTTTGTTAGAACAAAATACAAAAGTTTAATCAACGGAACGATTAGAGATCAAGCCTTTAACCCATCTGAAAAATTTCCAAGAGCGCATATTGAAACTAAAGAGATGCAGTATTTATACAAAGAAGGCGATTTGTATTATTTCATGGATAATGAAACGTATGACCAGATTCCATTGTCTGCTGAACAAGTAGAAGATGCCATTCTTTTTATCAAAGAAAATGACAATGCAACACTTAAATTCTACAAAGGTAAATGTTTCCTTGTAGAGCCACCGAACTTTGTAATTTTACTCGTTACGGAATCAGAGCCAGGCGTTAAAGGCGACACGGCTACGAACTCCACTAAAAAAGCCATCGTTGAAACGGGTGCTGAAATTCAAGTTCCAGGTTTCGTTAATGAGGGTGATAAAGTCAAGATTGATACGCGTACAGGCGAGTATTTATCAAGAGCTTAATTTGGTTAAGTTTGCCGTGCATTTGCAAGGCGATTTAATATAAAAAATACCCACTAAAGGAGGGATTCACATGAGCTATATGCATGAAAAAGTGGCTTATCTTCAAGGATTGGCTGAGGGCATGGAAATTAGTAACGACTCGAAAGAGGGTAAGTTATTGCTTCAAATCATCGACGTACTTGGTGACTTCGCAGATGAAGTTGACGCCGTTTACGATGAGCTCGACGATCTCAACGATGCAGTAGTAGAACTTGATGACTATATCGAAACAATTGATGAAGACCTTGCTGATCTTGAAGACGACGTTTACGAAAATGACGAAGACGAAGACTTTGACGATGAAGATGAGGACGATTTCGAAGAAGTTGAGTGTCCTGATTGTGGGGAATCTATCTTTGTTGATGGAAAGCTGATTGATAAGGGCGAAGACATAGAATGTCCAAATTGTGGCGTCATCATCGAATTTTCTGATGACTGTGACTGTTGCGACGAAGAAGGTTGCGAATGCAACTGTGAGAAATAAGCGATAAAGAGTAATTGTTGACCCTATCATGGGAAACCGTGATAGGGTTTTGCTTTTCACGTTTTATTTGTATTGAATAGGCTTATTTGCTATAATACCATTATAGCTTTAATTTAAGGAGGCCCTATATGGCTGAAAATATGACGATTAACGCATCGAACCATGGAAAAGTAAATATTGCAGATGATGTGATCGGTGTCATTGGATCGATTGCGGCTGCTGAAATAGAAGGTGTCAAAGCACTCAGTGGAACTTTTTCCGAAGAAATGATGTCTATCATGGGGAAAAAGAGTTTTAATAAAGGTGTTAGAGTAGAAATGGAAAACGATGTTATTTTGATTGAACTAAGCGTGATCGTAGATTATGGTACAAAAATACACGAAATTGCAAAAGAAGTTCAGGAAAATGTCAAAATAGCAATTGAGTCAATGACCGGATTTAAGGTATCTGCTGTCAACGTATTTGTAGAGGGCATAAACACAAAGTTCGATGTAAAATAGTCACGATGTCGTATAAACGCACGGAGAATGGACTGACTTCTTTGAAGTGAGTCATTTTCATGTTAGGGAGGGTTCATGAACCGCATTAGGAGCCGAGAAGTTACAATGGAAATCATCTATCAGATGGAGATCCAAAAGGAATACG
Source organism: Peptostreptococcales bacterium (assembly GCA_038246775.1). Lineage (GTDB taxonomy): Bacteria > Bacillota > Clostridia > Peptostreptococcales > Acidaminobacteraceae > Fusibacter_C. The sequence goes on from JBBRVO010000002.1 coordinate 41,938, forward strand.
ATATCGAAAAATTTTTGTCGCATTATGACGAAATTTTGGATAAAGCATATATCAAAGAGACTTTGGGACTTTGGATTACGCATAAAGAAGAAATCGAAGAGAAAATCATGGAGCATCTCCAAGGTTGGAAACTTGATCGACTTGCTAAAATCGATTTATCAATATTGAGATTGGGGATTGCCGAAATACTTTATGATGATAGCATACCTGTCAAAGTTAGTATCAATGAAGCCGTTAACCTCGCGAAGAAATATGTTGACGAAAAATCCGGAAAATTTATAAATGGTGTTTTGAGTCACTTTGCCAATAAGGAATAAGCTTATGATCCTTGCTGTTGATACGAGCTGTTACACAACGTCGATGATCGTCATTGATCGTGTAACAGGTCAGATACTGTTTGAACTCAATAAGAATCTTGCTGTTAAGCCTGGGGAACGCGGTCTGCGTCAATCTGAGGGCTTTTTTATGCATGTACATCAACTCACTGCGTCCTTTGAAATGCTAAGTAAAGCGGTGGACGTAAAAAAAATTAGCGCAATTGCAGTCAGTAGCCGTCCCAGACCACTTGAAAGCTCTTATATGCCAGTGTTTCATGCTGGTCTTTTGTTTTGTAAAAACATTGCAAATGCACTAGAGGTGCCAATCAGCACCTATTCGCATCAAGAAGGACATTTAATGGCGGCAATACGAACTTCGGGATTAAACGAATGCCCTGAATGGTTTTATGGCTTGCATTTATCCGGAGGCACGACTGAAATTTTAAAAGTGGAGACACTTGATGATGGCTTTGAAGAAGTTTTGATCGGAGGCACACTTGATCTGAATTTTGGACAGCTCATCGATAGAATTGGCGTCAAACTTGGCTTACCATTTCCATGTGGGAAGGAAATGGAGGCACTAGCCAGATGTGAAAAGCATGATGATGTTTTTAAAATGAAGCTCAAAATGGACTTAACCTTCAATCTGTCAGGACTCGAAAATAAATATTTGCTGCTAATCGAAACGCATTCCATTTCCTATGTCTGTACCCATATTTTTAATACGATTGCCGAAGTGCTTAAACAAGTGCTTAGATCTTTGCCGACTGATCTGCCTATTATCCTATCGGGTGGTGTGGCATCAAATACATTAATAAAAGAAATACTGAAGCGCGACCTTAAGGAAAAAACACTATACTTCGCAAAACCCGATTATGCCAGGGATAATGCGCTGGGCATTGCTGAACTCTACAGGCGCAAGTTGAGCAAGGAGCTTTGATATGTTGAAAATGAAGTCTTTTACCGTCAGTGAAATTACGCGATACATTAAACGCATTTTAGGCACTGACCCAATTTTGAGCCAAGTCATCGTCGAAGGCGAAATCTCGAATTTTACTAGGCACTCCAGTGGGCATGCGTATTTCACACTCAAAGACGATCAAAGTAAACTCGCTTGTGTCCTATTTTCTCAATATATAGAACCGCTCAACTTTTCGCCTAAAAATGGCGACCGCGTCCATGCAAAAGGTCAGATTACGATTTATGAACGCGATGGGCGCTATCAACTCAATGCGATATCTCTTGAAAACATCGGACTCGGCGCACTACATATGCAGTTCGAAGCCTTGAAAACCAAACTCGAAAAACGTGGTCTTTTTGACAGTCAGTATAAAAAGCAATTGCCAACATTGCCTCAAAAAATAGGCATTATCACATCGCCAACAGGTGCGGCCATACAAGATATCATTGCAGTGGCAAATAGAAGGCTCAATTTTTCAGAATTGTTGATTTATCCAGTGCGTGTTCAAGGCGAATTTTCAAAAGATGAAATTTGTAAGGGCATTTCCTATTTTAATGCGCGTGAAGATATTGATCTTATTATTTTGGCGCGTGGGGGGGGCTCAATTGAAGAGCTCTGGTCATTTAATGAGGAAGTCGTTGCCGAAGCAATTTTTGCTTCGAAAATACCAATCATCTCTGGAATTGGGCATGAAACGGATACGACCATCAGTGATTTTGTCGCAGACAGGCGTGCGGCAACACCATCAGCAGCGGCTGAAATAGCAATTAAATCGAAGACTGAGTTGACTCTCGAACTCAACAAGTCCATTCAGCATCTCTCTATTCAGATTAGAAGAAGGGTTGCATTTGAAAAATCAAAAATGCAGCGTTATGAACCTGAACAATTAGCAAAAAAGATGAGCAATACACTTCAAAGAAATGCAAGATCACTTGCCCATCATGAGGAACTTTTCATTCAAAAAATCGACAAGAGGATGAAGTCGGCGCGCGAGCGTTTAAATGTTTCTGGTGCAAAGCTTGATTCACTCAGTCCTTTTGGCGTCATGCGACGCGGATATAGTATCATAACTAAAGCGGACAAACTCGTCACACGCGTTGATCAATTGGCGATAAATGACAGACTTCAAATCAGATTGACGGATGGAAAGGTCGATGCTGTAGTCAATTCGGTAGTGCCTATTAAATCAGAGTTTTAATAATATGAATTCGGAGGCGGAAATGGCGGCAAAATCAAATTTTGAAAAAAAAATGGAGCGACTCGGTGAACTTTCGGTTCTATTAGAACGCGGTGATGCACCACTCGAAGAGCTCTTGAAAGTTTTCGAAGAAGGCATTAAACTATATAGAGAATGCAATGCAATCCTTGAAACGACAGAATCAAAAATTCAGACGATTCTCTTGTCCGAGGAGGAAGCAAAATGATTTTAGACGGTCAAACGGAAATAGAAATAAAGGGGATTGAGGCGACCTTTATTAAACTCATCAGCGATTTCGTTGAACTTGATAATAGTAGTGCATATGACAAAGAGGCTAAATCACTTATCGCCGAGGCTATGCTATATAGCCTCAATGCAGGTGGCAAACGCATTCGACCAATGCTCGTCCTCGAGATGGCGAAAGCTTATGGTGATATAAATGACGGTGCGGTGGCATTTGCCGCTGCCATAGAGATGATTCACACGTATTCACTGATACACGATGATTTGCCATGTATGGATGATGATGATTTAAGGCGGGGGAAACCGACGAGCCATGTGATTTACGGTGAAGATATCGCCATATTAACAGGAGACAGCTTACTCAATTTAGCTGCTGAAGTCATGATGGATACGGTGATAAAAAATAGTGAAACGATAAACTATATGTATGCGATGTCTGAAATCTTGAAAGCATCTGGTTCAAATGGTATGATATTAGGGCAGGTCGCAGATATTAAGTATCACGAAAAAAATATTGACGTGTCAACGCTGGATTTCATAAATGTCAACAAAACGGGTCGTCTGTTGACGGCTTCGATCATCGCTGGCGCCTATATTGGCGGTGCCGATGACAAAGAAATCGCATTGCTCCGAGAAATCGGTCGCGAAATTGGTCTTCTGTTTCAGATTGTCGACGATGTCTTAGATGTTGTAGGCGATGCAGAAAAACTAGGTAAAAGAACGCAAATTGATACAAAAAACAACAAAAAAACCTATCCAAACCTACTTGGTCTTGAAGGTGCTTATTATGCGATTCAAACGCTTCAAAGCACACTTTATACAAAAATTGATCTTTTAAGCATAAAATCACCATTTTTAAAATCACTGGTAGATTTTTTGGCAAGTCGAGACTATTAATTATTTAACGTCATTTCTCATTAACAGCTAAAGGAGGGCATGTCATGGAAGGTTTTTTAAATGAATTTATAGCGAATAAAATTTTTTTGACAGCCGCTATTTCTTGGCTTGTGGCACAATCACTCAAAGTACTCCTCACATTTTTAGTAGAAAAAGAATTTAAAATCGAACGCATGCATGGATCAGGCGGGATGCCTAGTGCACACACTGCGACAATCGTTTCTGCATCAACTGCAATAGGGATTGTAGAAGGTTGGTCATCTTCAATCTACGCGCTGTCGCTCATTATGGCTTTTATTGTCATGTATGACGCATCAGGTGTTAGACGCTCTGTTGGAAAACAGGCAAAATGGCTAAATGACATCATCTTCGACTTTTATAATAACAAACACGTTGAAGAAGAAAAACTAAAAGAACTCATCGGTCATAAACCCACCGAAGTTGTGGTTGGCGCCATCCTAGGTATTATCATTGCCAATTTGGTCGTTCGATGACCGCGTTGGCAAGAAGCTTATCAAACGGCTTTCTTAACGGAAGAAAGGAATGTTTATGTATAGATTTTTAAGTGAGATTAAGGAACCGCAAGACATTAAGGCTCTAAATCACGAAGAACAGACGGTTCTTGCCTATGAAATTAGAAATTTTTTAATAGAATCAATTTCTAAAACAGGTGGACATCTCGCCTCCAATTTAGGTGTTGTCGAACTTACCATAGCGCTTCATACCGTATTTAATAGTCCCGTTGATAAGTTCATTTGGGATGTTGGGCATCAGGCATACGTACACAAATTGTTAACGGGAAGAATGAATGACTTCAAGACCCTGCGACAATTTGAAGGTTTAAGTGGTTTTCCCAAAAGGCATGAATCTAAACATGACCAGTTTGACACGGGACATAGTAGCACATCTATTTCAGCTGGTATAGGTATGGCGATTGCTAGAGACTTAAAGGGTGAAACCCATAATGTCATCAGCATTATTGGTGATGGTGCGCTCACTGGCGGTATGGCATTTGAAGCGCTCAATTACCTTGGTCATTTCAAAACAAATATGAAAGTCATCCTCAATGATAACGAAATGTCTATTTCTCAAAATGTTGGTGGGGTTTCCATAGCACTAAGTGAACTACGCACCAATCAAAAATATTACAAATTAAAAGATAAAACAAAAGATAAACTGCTTAAAATTCCATCGTTTGGCGAACCGATGATCGAGCTTATCAGCAAGATGAAAGACGCGTTCAAATACTTTGTCGTCGATGGTGGTGTATTCTTTGAAGAAATCGGTTTAACGTATATAGGCCCTATCAATGGCCACGATCTCAAAAGCTTGACTAAGCACATGGAAATGATGAAGCAAGTTGACGGTCCGGTTGTGCTTCATGTCATCACTCAAAAGGGCAAAGGCTATAAATATGCAGAAGCCGAGCCAAACAAATACCATGGCGTTGGTGCGTTCAATCCTGATTTACCTTTGCCAAGCAGTAACAAAGTTGATTATTCAAAAATCTTTGGCGATTGTCTGACAAAATTGGCAAGAACGGATAAGCGAATTGTTGCAATAAGTGCTGCCATGATAGAAGGAACGGGATTAAGCGGTTTTGCAGGGGAACATCCCGATCGCATCTTCGACGTCGCCATTGCCGAACAACACGCAGTGACTATGGCAGCGGGCTTGGCAGTTCAGGGATTTAAACCCTTTGTAGCATTATATTCCACGTTTTTACAGCGCGCTTACGACCAAGTTGTGCATGATATTTGCATACAAAAGTTACCTGTGGTGTTATGTATTGATCGCGCCGGACTAGTTGGCAACGATGGGGAAACGCATCATGGGGTCTTTGATTTATCATTTTTAACACATATACCAAATCTCATGATTTTATCTCCAAAAGATGCAACTGAGCTAGAATTTATGTTGACATTTGCAGCCAGTTACAATGACGGTCCTGTGGCCATAAGGTATCCAAGAGGCACTGCGGTGCGTCTCAATTTTGATCCACCTTCATCACTGGAACCTGAATGCCTTAGACAGGGTGAAAAAACACTTTTGATTGCCACGGGGAAAATGGTAAAAACGGCACTTGAAGCCGCTGATTTGTTGATACAGCACAATATTGGCGTTTTAAATCTCAGAAAAATCAAACCAATCGATGAAACCATTTTAATGCAAATGATTGAGGCCTATGACCAAATCGTGACTTTAGAAGACCATATCATTGCGGGTGGCATGGGAGAAGCTGTGACGCGCGTGATGCACAAAAATAATGTTTTCAAACGCATGATACATCTTGGCATAGAGGATGTATTTGTTGAACAAGGTGACATGGATACGCTTCTAGAATCACTGAATTTAAACGCACAAGGTGTCGCACAGACCCTTTCAGAGGTGCTAAATGGCTAAAGAGAGAATCGATGTCCTACTCGTGGAAAAGAACCTAATAGAAACGCGGGAACGGGCACAAAAGACGATCATGGCGGGTGTTGTCTTCGTCAATGGCGAAAGAGTAGATAAAGCAGGTACGAAAGTCAATGTTGATTCAGAGATTATAGTAAAGGGCAATCCAATTCCATATGTCAGCCGCGGGGGATTGAAGCTTGAAAAGGCTATCCAAACATTGGCAATTGATCTTGCAGATAAGTGTTGTATGGACATTGGGGCTTCAACTGGAGGGTTCACAGATTGTATGCTTCAAAATGGTGCTAGAAAAGTGTTTTCAGTAGATGTCGGTTATGGACAGCTCGATTGGAAACTCCGAAACGACAGTCGTGTCATCAATATGGAACGCACCAATATTAGATATGTAACTGCAGAACAAATTGGGGAACCACTTGATTTTCTTAGTATTGATGTTTCTTTTATTTCACTTAAACTCGTTTTGCCCGTCGCTGTGAATCTCCTAAAACCTGAAGGTACTATGATTTTCCTGATTAAACCTCAGTTTGAAGCAGGTAGAGAACAGATGAAGAAAAGCGGTGTTATCCGCGATGCTAAAATACACCTTAAAGTTGTAGAGTCCGTTCTAGAATTTGCACAGGGGTTTGGACTGGTCATCGACTATTTGACCTTTTCACCAATCAAAGGACCAAAAGGTAATATAGAATTTTTGGCACATGCCAGAAAACAACTTGTGGATGCTGTTGTCGACCTTGCAGCGGTTAACTCCAAATTAATCGATGCTGCTGCCGTCGTAAGTGAAGCCCACAAAACGCTAGATATTGAATAAACAAAGGAGCTTTCAATGACTGTTTTTAAGAGACTGCTCAAGTTGTACATTGCCTTTTTTAAAGTTGGGCTCTTGACAATTGGAGGAGGCTATGCGATGCTTCCGATTATAGAACGGGAAATCGTGAAAGACTTGAAACTAACAACAATGGAAGAAGTTGCGGAGAGCTATACGCTTTCTCAGACACTTCCTGGGGTTATCGCATCAAATGCAGCCGCGTTGATCGGTTATAGACTCTACAAGATAAAAGGAGCCGTTGCGTGTACACTAGGCGTCATTACCCCTTCCATCATCATTATATTGATAATCACTCGTGTTTTCACACAATTTGAGCATCTTGAAGCCGTACAAAGTGCCTTTAAAGGCATACGTATCGTCGTACTTGCGCTACTTGCTGATTCGTTTACGCGCTTATATAAAATGGCTATTTTTGATAGTAAGACGTTTATCTTGGCAGCAACTGCTTTCGTCTCAGTTCTTTTCAGTCTTGTCAATCCAGTACTCGTCATACTAGCCGGCGGGCTGCTAGGTGTACTGATTTATAGAGAGCGGGTAAAGCAATGATGCTTTCTAATTTGATTGATATGTTGCTTGAATTTTTTAAAATTGGTTCGGTGACCTATGGCGGTGGTTTAGCCATGATCCCATTATTAAGAGATATTTCGATAAATAATCATTGGTTGAATGATTCACAATTCGCAAACCTTATAGCGATCTCTCAATCGACGCCAGGCCCTATTGCAATAAATATGGCCACTTTTATTGGATACCGTGAAGAAGGCGTATTTGGTGCCATTGCAACTTCGCTCATTTTGATACTTCCCGCATTTGTTATGGCCATCGTCTTGTCTAATTTTTTAGCAAAACATCGAAAAAGTCCATTAATAACGGCTGCTTTCGTCGGATTGAAAGCGACTGTCATCGGTTTGATAGCGACTTCCATCGTACAAGTATCCCTAGTTTCATTATATATGGTGGATTCAGGAGAACTGCTTCAGTTTTGGAAGCAACTCGATCCAAAAGCCATCATTATGTTGGTGGTATCTTATGTTCTCATTCGAAAAACACAAAAGCATCCACTCTATTATATTGTTGGATTTGGCCTCCTTAGCATTGTTATCTGGTAATGAATGGCACGATGGGTAGTAGCATATAGTTATTATTTTACACAAAATTAATAATGTTATATAATAATTCTATTGGGGGAATGATTATGAAATACTCGAGACATTCAAAAATATTCGAAATAATTGAAAACAAGGATATTGAAACTCAAGATGAGCTCGCCTCGGAACTTAGAACATCTGGATTTCAAGTGACACAGGCAACCGTTTCCAGAGACATCAAAGAGATGCGTCTCATCAAAGTACTGACAAAAGAAGGTAGGTATAAATACGCTTTCATTAGAGAAAAAGAAGGCGCTGTTAATGATCGTTTTCTTAAAATATTTAGAAATTCGGTGACTTCTTTAGATTTTGCAGGTAATATCATCGTCATTAAGACATTAGTTGGCTCTGCAAGTGCCGCAGCAGTTTCTATTGATGCACTCAATTTAAAAAACATCGTAGGTAGCATAGCGGGTGATGACACCATTTTCCTAGTTGTAAAAGAGGAAAATATGGTACAAGATATTATTAGACAGTTTAAAGAACTTTTAGCCAATTAGAGACACAATTTAGTTAGAATAATCAACCAATTCGGAGGTCCCATGATTTTTGAGCTGAGCATAAAAGATTTTATTTTAATTCGCGATGTTAAGATTGGATTCGACCAAGGATTGAATATTCTCACTGGTGAAACGGGTGCAGGAAAATCCATGGTGCTCGGTGCAATTAATATGGTGCTTGGTGGTCAAGCCAACAAGGACAGCATCAGATTAGGTGCTGAAAAAGCATCTATTAGAGCTAGTTTTATGAGCTCTGATAAGATCAATACCCTTTTAAGTGAGCTGGATATCGCCAGTGATGATGACGTCCTAGTCATCTCAAGGGAAGTCAACGGCAAGGGAAAGAGCTTTTCGAGAATCAATAGTCAAATTGTGACGTTAAGCCAACTTAAAAGTGTAACGGATCAACTACTGAGTATACATGGACAAAATGAACATCAAAATCTATTAGAGCGCGAGCATCAAATGAACTTGCTTGATGCTTTCGGTGGAGAAGGGCTTCTGAGCTTAAAAGAAGACGTTTTTACCTTACATGCGGCTATGCAAGTGTTGGAAAGTGAGATTTCCAAATTAAATAAAAAGAGTAGTGAACGCACCAAACAACTAGATTTTCTGAATTTTCAGATTCAAGAAATTGAACAAGCAAAACTTGAGGTTGATGAAGATATAAAACTTGAAAAGGAATTTGAGTATCTATCGAATTTAGAACACATACAAGACTCAGTGACACTGGCTACAAACTGGCTTACAGGAGAGTTTGGTGAGGGTGCACTGGGGATGTTGTCTCAACTAGGTGGTCAATTCAAAAAGCTTGAGGGCTTCAATTTAGAACTTGATGAGTTGTCCACGCGTATGAAAGAACTTTATTATTTGATGGACGATTTGTCCAAAGATATAGATCACTTCAATGAAAAGCTTGAAATGGATCCTGAGAAGTTTACGTTTCTTGAAAGACGACTTGATGACATAAACAATTTGAAATCTAAATACGGAAAGCAGATTACAGATGTCTTGGACTATCTGTCAAAAATAAAGGAAGAGCAAAGCGAATACGAGGCGATAGAGTCTCTAATTTTCGATAAGAAAGAAGCCTTATCAAAAGCACAACTTAAGTATCACCATAAAGCGACAGAACTGTCAACGCTGAGAAAAGAAGCGGCGATTCACTTTGAACGTGCACTTGAAACAGAGCTTCAGGCACTTAATATGAAGGCGACGACTTTTAAAATCGAGATTGAAGTGTCGAAACAACCTCTTCAAACAGGCATTGATGACATCGATTTTGTCATTTCAACCAATATTGGGCAACCCTTCCGACCTCTCAAAAAGGTCGTTTCAGGGGGGGAACTTTCAAGGATTATGTTGGGGATTAAGATCGTACTCGGCAAGCTTGATGAAGTGCCTACTTTGGTATTTGATGAGGTGGATGCTGGCATCAGCGGCATCACTGCAAATATTGTCGGGGAAAAACTTGCGAAACTATCACAAGGTTGTCAAATATTATGTATTACGCATCTACCACAAATAGCGGTTTATGCCGACCATCATTTTTCAATTGAAAAGACAAGCGATGGCATTACCACCGAGACATTCCTCAAAAAAATTGAGGGCAGCGAGATAGAAAGTGAAATTAGTAGATTGGTCGGTGGTGTTTCCGTTACAGAGGCGACCACTAAGCATGCAAGAGAAATGCTCTTAAGTGCAGAACTGAAAAAAAAATCGTTTTAAGGAAGCAAAATGGAAGGTTTGACAAGATTTATATTTAGTATGTTTAGTGCCTTATTGACAGTGTTTATCTTGCATAAATTAATTCCAAAATTTAATAGACATTCTAAATTAAAGCACGGTATAACAGTGCTTTATTTGAGTCTGTTTTTAACTTTTTATAATTATGCAAGTTTGACACACACATTGGTATTTTATGCGTCACTTATTTTGATCATTAAGTTAGTCTATCACAACACGACTTTTGTCGCGTCCATGTCTGTGCTTATCGTTTACTTGATGACATTACTAGGGTCTATGGTTGCATCCAATCTTTCACTTCTAATTTTTGCGGTTAAGGTCGATTATCGTGCTTTATTTGCATCGGGTAGTTTAAATGCGAACGTCGTATTTTTTCTTTCAGTCTACAGTCTTCTCAAATTTTACCAGATCTTCGTTAAAGTCTTCAAAAAAGTTGCAGGAACAAATTTTAAATTTGATATCGTGATGATTCTTACAAACGTACTTTTATTTACACTCGTTTTTGCGTATCAAAAGATCACTTTCTTTAATATGGTGGATTTTTCTGCCAGTGGCATCATCAACGCACCGAAATCGTTCAGTTTCGACGGTTATTTTTTATTGACCTATTCCTTTGTAACAACGATGTCTATGATATTAGTTGTCTTGATAAATCGGTTATTTATTGTTGATAAAAATTTAGAACGGTATAAAATAAAAGCAGAGACGGATGTGATGACGGGTGTTCTCAGTAGAGAAGCTGGTTTGACCCATTTAAAGACCGAAATGTCACGCGCGATTACATTTAAACACGATTTGACAATTGCCTATATCGACGTCAACGATTTGAAAGTCGTCAATGACCGTTATGGACATAAGGAAGGTGACCAGCTGCTCAGAACGATCTCGGACATCGTACAGTCCAAGTTGAGAGCATTCGATATTGTTGCAAGATTAGGAGGCGATGAGTTTTTAGTTGTTTTTGCAAGGTGTAACAGGGCACAAGCTGAGCGTGTTTGGCGAAGAATTACAGAAGAGTTTTTAAAGGTGAATGTCGAGGGGAACTTCACCTATAAAATCAGTGCAAGTGTTGGCATAACGCAGTTTAACCCTGCTAAACACACAAGTTTGCTCAATTTCGTACACGAAGCAGACGCAGAAATGTATGGTCATAAAAAAATGATTAAAGAAAATTTATTGTAAGTTGTATACAAAAAATGGGGAAATAGCTTTTAATATCATAGATTTTGAATAAAATAGGGGTATATATGGAAAATATGAGTGGTTACATAAACGAATATGAATTTTATTTGAAGGAGCATAAGAAACTGTCAGAGAATACGCTCCAATCCTATAGGAGAGATTTGAAGTATTTTGGACTTTATCTCGATAGCATTTCACTAGTTAGTTTTCTAGCCGTGACACATGTGGATTTGTTGACTTACATCATCCATTTGAAAAAGGAAGGGAAGGCAAACGCGACGATATCGAGAAATATTGCTTCCATTCGAACTTTTTATTCGTTTTTGCATCAAAAGGGGTATGTTGTTTTCAATCCTTCAACTGAACTTGAAGCACCAAAAATGGACCGTAAATTACCACACGTCCTTACGCTTAGCGAAGTTGAGAGATTGTTGGCCAAACCTGATTTAAGAACTGCGATAGGCAAAAGGGACAAGGCGATGATCGAGCTACTCTATGCCACTGGAATTCGCGTCACTGAGATCATCTCGCTTTCTTTAGCCGACGTCAATACGTCGATGGGTTATATCAAATGTAAAGGCAGCTCAAAGACTCGAGTGATTCCACTGGGTACGATGGCTTCAAAGGCAATTGATATCTATTTAAAAGATGGCAGAGGGTTTTTGATCAACGGTGATGAAGATGCATTGTTTGTCAATTATTATGGAAAAAAACTCACGAGACAAGGGTTTTGGAAAGTTGTCAAAAGGTATTCCGATGAAGTGGGCATTAACAAGTCCATCACACCGCATACGCTGAGACATTCTTTCGCATTTCATTTGATTCAAAACGGTGCAGATGTAAAAGCCGTTCAAGAAATGATGGGTCATTCGGATGTTGCGACGACTCAAATCTATCTTGAAATGTCGAATTCTAAGCTAAGAGATATCTATGAAAAAACACATCCTAGAGCCTAATCAGGCTCTAGTTTTTTTTCCAAAACAATCACAATTGGTAACAAGGGAGGCTTACATGATTAACAGAGTTATTTTATTTGTACTAGATAGCGTTGGAATTGGCGCGTTGCCAGATTCTGAGAAATTTGGGGACATTGGCGTAAGTACGCTTGGACACATTGCCAAATCAACGGATAATTTTAAAATCCCAAATCTCATGAAATTGGGAATAGGTAATATTGACGGTGTGGATTATATCGAGGCGGCGTCAAAACCCCTTGGGGCATTCGGACGTTCGCTTGAAGCGTCAAATGGCAAGGATACGACGACCGGCCACTGGGAAATCGCCGGGCTTTACATTGAACAACCTTTTAAAACGTATCCAGATGGCTTTCCAGATTCAATCATCGAAGCTTTTGAAGCAAAAACAGGTAGAAAAGTGCTTTGTAATAAACCGGCATCAGGGACAGTCATCTTAGAAGAATTGGGCGAAGAACACATGAAGACTGGCAGTCCAATCGTCTATACATCGGCTGACAGTGTGTTCCAGATAGCGGCTCATGAAGACATTATTCCACTTCCTGAACTATATAACATGTGTCAGATAGCTAGAGATATGCTCATGGGTGACGAGCAAGTTGCTAGGGTCATTGCAAGACCATTCATTGGAGAACCAGGCAATTTCCAAAGAACGTCAAATAGAAGAGACTACAGCATCAAACCCTACCAAAAGACAGTACTTGATTACGCGAAAGCAGCAGGGCTAAAAGTTAAGGCAGTGGGCAAAATCGCCGACATTTACGACGGCGAAGGTATCACAGACGATGTGCATACCAAGGACAACATGGATGGTGTCGATCAAACACTCAATTATTTGAAAGATGATTTCGAAGGCATCCTGTTCACAAATCTCGTGGATTTTGACGCCAAATTTGGCCACCGTCGCGATGTACCTGGCTACCAAAAAGCACTTGAAGAATTGGATGCCAGACTTCCAGAGCTCATGGCTGCCATGAAGCCGACAGATATGTTGATTCTTCTAGCTGACCATGGCAATGACCCTGCCTACAAAGGGTCTGATCATACGCGTGAGTATATTCCGCTCCTCATTTATGGAGAATCGATTAAAGCTGGGGTAAATATTGGAACAAGACAGACGTTCGCCGATGTGGCGGCCACTGTGTCCGATATTTTGAACATTCCGTCTACACCTTATGGCGTGAGCTTTAAAAGTGACATATTGAAATAATGATTAGATTCTTAATAAACCAACAAGTGGAGGATTCAATGACTCATTTATTAGAAAAAATCAATGACGCACAAAAATATATTGAAAGTAAGCTGAGTGAAAAACCTGAAATCGGATTGATTTTAGGTTCAGGACTCGGTGTTCTCGCCGATGAGATTCAGTCGCCGGTTAAAATTAAATACAGTGAAATACCACATTTTCCCGTTTCTACAGTTGAAGGCCACGAAGGTCAATTTGTCATTGGCAATTTAAAAGGCAAGCAAGTCATTGCCATGCAAGGGCGTTTTCATTACTATGAAGGCTATTCCATGCAAGACGTGACATTCCCGATTAGAGTTTTAAAAGCGTTGGGCGTGACACATTTGATTCTCACAAACGCAGCAGGCGGCCTCAATGATTCTTTCAGCGGTGGGTCACTCATGCTCATTACCGATCAGATCAACATCATGGGACTTAGCCCCCTTATTGGACCAAATGAACAAACACTTGGACCGAGATTTCCAGATGCATCTAGCATTTATAGCCCTGAATTCAACCAAAAGGTTCTCGCTGCAGCAAAAGCATTGGCCATCGATTTGAAACAAGGGGTTTATTTCTATTTCACAGGTCCAGCCTATGAGACACCAGCAGAAGTTAGATTAGCTAAGATGTTGGGTGGCGATGCGGTCGGCATGTCTACAGCGCCTGAGGCGCTCGTGGCGGCACATATGGGCATGAAGGTCACTGGTATTTCATGCATCACGAATATGGCAGCTGGGATCCAAAAAACGGCACTCAACCACAAGGAAGTTGTTGAAACCGCCAATCGCGTACAAAGTACCTTTATCAAATTGGTCAATGAAATCGTAGAAATCGCTTAAGAAAGACGGTGTAAAAATGCGTATAGTAGATTTAATCAACAAGAAGAAACACGGAGACTCTTTGACAAAAGAAGAGATTGAATTTTTCATATTTGGATATACTAAAGGTGAACTACCAGATTATCAGGTGTCTGCTTTACTCATGGCCATCTACTTTAAGGGGATGGAAGACAGAGAAATCGCCGATCTTACCGATGCCATGGTGCGTTCGGGCGATACTGTAGACCTGAGCCAAATTGAAGGCATAAAAGTCGACAAGCACTCGACAGGTGGTGTCGGTGATAAAATCAGCTTGATCGTCATTCCACTTGTGGCTTCTACAGGCGTCCCAGTGGCTAAAATGTCAGGTAGAGGACTCGGTCACACGGGAGGCACCATCGACAAGCTCGAAGCAATAGAGGGCTTTAAAGTTGAACTTTCAAATGAAGCATTCATTGACAATGTAAATAAGTATAAAATGGCGATTGTCGGTCAAACGGGCAATTTGACACCTGCCGATAAGAAGTTGTATGCTCTGAGAGATGTCACAGGCACCATCGACAGCATTCCTTTAATTGCAAGTTCCATTATGAGTAAAAAAATCGCTGCAGGCTCTGATGCCATCGTACTCGATGTTAAAGTGGGATCCGGCGCATTTATGAAGTCGCTTCCGGAGGCAAGAACACTTGCAAAAACCATGGTTTCTATTGGAAATTCTCTAGGCAGAAGAACGGTTGCTATCATCACGAATATGGATCAGCCACTTGGGCATGAAATTGGCAATGCCAACGAAGTCAGAGAAGCGATAGAAGTTCTCAGTGGTCACGGTGCAGAAGATGAGACAGAAGTGGCACTGACGATTGCATCCTATATGGCGGTACTTGGTGGCGCATTTACAAATAGAGACGACGCGCGTAAACATTTTGAAAAAATCATCGCTTCAGGTGAAGCCATTGAACTTTTGAAGACGTTTGTAGATATTCAAGGTGGTAATTCTGATGTCATCACACATCCTGAAAAATTACCGCAAGCAAAAGTTCACATCGAAGTGAAATCCGATCTTGAAGGCTACGTCGCCGCTTTCGATTCTGAAAAGATTGGCATCTCAGCGATGATGCTCGGCGCGGGTCGCAGAAAGAAAGAAGATACGATTGATTATGCAGCGGGTATTACACTTAAGAAAAAACTAGGCGCACATGTCAATCTGGGTGATGTACTCTGCATCTTGCATACAAACCTTGAAGACGTCTCAGACGCAGAAAAAATGGTTAGATCAGCTTTTGTCATCAGTGGTCACAAGCCAGAACCTATCAAGTACATCTATGAGGTCATTGAATAAATTTTGAGTATAATTGCCATATTAAGTCGTAAGAGCCGTAACTATAGGCTCTTTTTCTTTGCGCGCAGTACAGACCTGAAATATTGTAATTGTCGCTTTTCGAAGGTATAATAAAGGGGATGTAAACACATGCGTCAACGCAAGCTTTTCAAAAGTAGGAGCCCTATTATGACCCAAGAGACCCTTAGCCTCGATAAAAACGCACTCAAATTATTTTTGAAGCAGTTAATTGAAATTCAAACACTTGTGGACGTACGGTGTTACTTTGTTGGCGGTTGCGTGAGAGATTGTTTACTCGGGCAAAGTTCTTTCGATTACGATTTGGCAGTGGATGGGGACTTACCCCTGATTGTTAAGACCCTCCAATCGAATTATGCGATAACTACGTCAATTCTTGGAACTGCGAAAGTGAAATTTGGCAAGTATCATGTGGACCTTGCTACGTATAGAAGTGAACGGTATGTCACAAGCAACGGTTTGCCAGAAATTGCAGCGGGTGATTGTCAATCAGATTTAAACAGACGCGATTTTACAATCAATACGGGATATGTCTTGCTCAGTCTTGAAAATTTGGATAAAATGTTACATGTCGGTATAGCACACGATATCGTATTAACTTATGCACATCCGAAGTTTTATAAGGATATTCAAACGGGTATATTGCGCGTACTTCATGATCAATCTTTTATAGATGACCCATCGCGGATGTTGCGCGCTGGGAAGTATGCCACGCTGTATCATTTGAAAATGGACGCGGCCACCCAAATACTGTTTGATAGTGCCGTTAAAGATAACGTTTTGGCGACCTATTCAAAAGATCGTTATCGACAGATCGTACTCAGTTATGCAAGGCATGAACGAGGTGCTTTAATCCTGTTAAATTTATTTGAAAATAAGCTCTTACTGCGACTGGATGCATCAGATTCGAAGCGTATTCACGTGTATTTTGAAACGCTTCACACACGAGCGGATCAAGTGATGGGATGGCATTATTTGCTTTTAATGTACGAATACCAATTAGATTATTGGATAGGCATAGATCGTAGCCTATCGGAAGTGGCAAAAGCGTGTAGAGATCTACAGGAAGTCGTGAAAGTCACAAACGTCCAGCAGTGGCAGTCGAGAGGGTGGGGCTATGAGACGTTTAAACATTTAAGTCTTGACACCTTAACGTTTGCTCGATTTGCAGTATCCATTCCCGAAGGGGTTAAAGTGTCTCTAAATATTTATTTAACAGAGACTCAGTTTATCAAACTAAGTATAGACGGCAACACACTTAAAAATCTTGGCGTGGAAAGCGGCAAGAGGATGGGCGAGTTATTGAATCTTCTTTTGGCTTATAAAGTCGAGTCAGGTATCGACATGACGCTTGAAGAAGAAATTAAATGGATAGAGAGTAAACGATATGAGTATTGATATTAAACTAGAAGCGTTCGAAGGACCGCTGGATCTTCTGCTTCACCTCATCACCCGTGAAGAAATTGAAATTTCGGATATTCCCATTGTCAGTATTACAGCGCAGTATCTTGAAGCCATTGGCGACTTAAAAGACATGGACCTTGAAGTGGCCACTGAATTCATCGTTATGGCGGCAACGCTGCTTGAAATAAAATCTAAAATGCTGTTGCCGGATAAGGGTGACGTAGATTTGTATGACTATATAGCTGAGGATCCGCGACAAGAACTCGTAAAACGTCTTATAGAATACAAGAAGTTCAAAGATGTTGCAAATGCACTCAGAGAGACAGAGGGCACTTTGGATGAAGTGGTCTTTAGAGAGCAAGAGACTCTGAGTCAATATGTACAAAATGTGCCTGTTGCGTCCCTAAACATCGATATGGATCGTTCGCTTCTCATAGAAGCTGTAAAGCGCCTTATGCTTAAGATGAGTCGTTTTGACGATTTAAGACAGCAGTATTTTAAAGGCATCAAACGCGATACGTATACAGTGGAAGAAAAAATCTCCAAAGTACGTAGCAGACTTTTATTAGAATCGGCTTTCGAATTTACGATGCTATTTGGAGAAACGATAACAAAGGAAGAAGTGGTCGTCACGTTCCTCGCGCTACTTGAGCTATTAAAATTGAAAGAAATTACCATTGTTCAGGATAAACTCTTTGGCGATATTTGCATTCAAAAGAGAGCCTATGTTGAGCTCGTCGATTATGACCATACACAAGATGACCCATTATAAGGAGTAAGCCGTGCAAGCCATTTTATTTGAAGAAAATCAAGCGCCAAAAAACTATAAATCTATTATTGAATCCTTGCTCTATGCCTGGGCAGAACCGCTTAGTCTCTATCGAATCGCAAAGATTTTAGAGCTGAAACCGAGCACAGTAGAGGCGCTCGTCGAAGAGATGATGAAAGACTATGTTAAATGCCAAAGTGGCATTCAAATTATTGAGACGAACAAACATTATCAGTTCAGCACACTCAAAACAAATTACCCGTTTGTTGAACAATTATGTGCCACGTCCAAAAGCAAAGGGTTGTCAAATTCTGCACTAGAAGTTTTGGCAATCATTGCCTACAAGCAGCCGATTACAAAACTCGATATTGAGCAGATTAGGGGTGTGAATTCGGAAGGCCCACTTCAGAGCTTGATTGAACGCGATTTGGTCGAAGTTAAAGGCAAGCTTGAAAAAATTGGACGCCCTCAGATTTATGGTACGACTGATGTCTTCCTTAGGAGTTTTGGCTTTAAGTCACTGGGAGATTTGCCTAAAATCGATGAATTTAAAGGCTTTGTGCATAAAAATGAAGAGGGAGAAAGCTCAGTAGATACCGTTGAAAGCGATCAAGAGGAGACAAATTATGATTCAGTTTAGACCTTATACAGAGAAGACAAATGAATCGATACTAACACTGCTTACTGCGTTTGAGATTGATCTCACGATGATTGAGAAGATCATGCATGTCGACACACGCTTTTTTATCATCGATGATGGCGATGCGATCATAGGGTTTTGCGCTTATGCTTTTGTATCGCCAGAACTCGCACATATCATGGCAATTTATGTTGCGCCTACTGAACGTAATAACAAATTCGGCGATGGCTTGTTTAGGGCAGTCCTCAACAGTATTGAAATACACGGGGGCAGACATGTCGTTTTATCTGGTAACCAAACGGAGCTTGATTTCTATTCACATGAGGGTTTATCACCCGTTGCACTGAACAGAGAGGGGCTTTCGGCAGAGGTTCATAGCGCCATTAACCCGCTCCAAAATGAGACGTTTTCTTATCTGGAATCCATCGATGGCTACTTTAAAAAACCGTGCAAAGGTCAGCTTAAAAACTAAATTGTATACAGCGATACAAATAGTCACTCATACAATTTGAATGTAAAATTGCAAATTAATAAACTTAAATTTCAAAAATGAAATAATCCTTGCAAAACGGCCCCTCTATGGTATGATTATATTGAGAGTAAAGGAGGATTTCCAATGGCTGATCAAAAAGAGAATTTAACCATACACATAAACGAATCATGGTGTAAAGGTTGCGGTATTTGTATAGCGTTTTGTCCTAAAAAAGTATTAGGCTTAAACGAAAATGGCAAAGTAACCATGCTCGACAGAGACAATTGTATCAAGTGTGGTATGTGTCAAATGAGATGTCCCGATTTTGCAATTTTTTTAGGAGGTAAGGAAAATGAATAGAAAAGTCAAGTTTCTTCAAGGCAACGAAGCGTGTGTAGAAGGCGCTTTAATGGCAGGCATGACATTCTACTCAGGTTATCCAATCACGCCATCAACTGAAATTGCTGAATTATCGGCTGAAAAATTACCGCGTATCGGTGGCAAATTTATTCAAATGGAAGATGAAATCGCTGGAATTGCTGCAGCTATTGGCGCATCACTCACTGGCGCAAAAGCAATGACGGCAACTTCAGGTCCAGGCTTTTCACTCAAGCAAGAAAATATCGGATACGCAGCACTCACAGAAATTCCACTTGTTATAGTAAACGTTCAACGTGGAGGCCCAAGTACTGGTTTGCCAACAGCTCCTGGTCAAGGCGATCTGATGCAGGCGATGTGGGGGACACATGGCGATCACCCAGTGATTTGCTTAACACCTGATTCAGTAAGAGAAACGTTTGATTTAACGATTCGCGCATTTAACCTCGCTGAAAAATATAGAACCCCTGTCATTTTGTTAACGGACGAAATAACAGGCCATATGAGAGAAAAAATTGAGATTCCAGAACTTTCTGAGATTGAAATTATCAATAGAGTAAAACCGAAAAAAGGCGAAGCATACAAAGCATATAAAGTCGTTGAGGGCGATCTTGTCCCTAAGATGGCGGATTTTGGATCTGGCTTTAGATACCATGTCACGGGTCTTATGCATGATGAAACGGGCTTCCCTAGTAACAGTACGAAGAATGCCGGTATATTAATGGACCGTCTTATGGCAAAAGTAACCGATAATTTGGACGATATACTCGAGTGGGAAGAAGTAGAAACGGCTGATGCGGAGTACTTAATCGTATCATACGGCGGTACGGCTAGAACGGTAAAAGCAGCTATCAAAACGTTGAGAGCGGAAGGGATTAAAGTTGGTTTGTTTAGACCGATTACGGTTTGGCCTTTCCCTGAGGCACAATTATTTGAACTCAGTAAAAAGATGAAGGACATTATCGTGGCTGAATTAAATTATGGTCAGATGAAACTTGAAGTCGAACGCGTTGTCAAAGGCCATGCTCCAGTTAGATTCTGTGGTAAGGCAAATGGTGAAGCGTTAACGCCTGCAGAACTTATCAGCAAATTTAAGGAGGTATTATAATGAATCATCCTTTAGTTGAAAGCGCATTCCGCATTGAAAAATTCCCGCATATCTGGTGTCCTGGATGCGGACATGGTATCATCATGGCGTCTATCGCCCGTTCTATAGAGAAATTAGGCCTTGATAAAGATAAGGTATGTATCGTCTCAGGTATCGGTTGTTCATCAAGAGCACCTGGTTACATGGACTACAACACACTGCATACAACACACGGTAGAGCACTTGCTTTTGCAACAGGCGTAAAGCTTGCAAACCCAGAACTTGAAGTGATCGTTATTGCAGGTGATGGCGATTTGTCTGCAATAGGCGGAAACCACTTAATCCATGCAGCACGTAGAAATATCGGACTAACGACGATCTGCTTCAATAACAACATTTACGGTATGACAGGGGGGCAATATTCACCGACGACGCCTACCCATGAAAAAGGTACAACAGCACCTTATGGCAACATTGACAAGCCTTTTGACATCGCACAACTAGCAATTGGTGCGGGTGCCACTTACGCAGCAAAAACAACTGCCTACCATGTGCCACAGATGGACAAACTCATTGAAGCCGCTATCGCACATAAAGGTTTTTCACTGGTTGAAGCGATTTCAATTTGTCCTACGTATTATGGACGCAAAAATAAAAAAGGCACAGCTGTAGACATGATGACGTGGTTAAAAGACAACTTCATCGATCACAAAGTCGCTGAAAAATTGCCAGCTGAGAAAACAGCAGGCAAATTCTTGATGGGTGAATTTAAAAACGTTAACGAGCCAGAATATACGGTTCTATATGACGCAATTATAGAAAATCTAAAAAAATAAGCCGAGGAGTGAATGAGATGAAAAAACAATTAGAGTTGAGATTATCTGGTTCAGGTGGACAAGGCTTGATTACAGCGGGCATTATACTTGCTGAAGCGGCGCTGAAAGACCAAAAAAATGCCATTCAAACACAAAGCTATGGACCTGAAGCGAGAGGTGGCGCGAGCAAAGCGGAAGTGATCATCAGCGATGAGGCCATTGATTTTCCAAAAGTAACGCTTCCTAACATGACACTTGCTCTGACGCAGATTGCAGCGGATAAATATATTTCTGACATTTCTGAAGATGGAACTGTTATTGTGGATGATTCAATTCAGTTGCCTGCAGGCCTAAAAGCGAAGCATATCTACAGAGTGCCAATCATCAAAACGGCCATTAACGAAGTAGGCAAAGAAATTGTCGCCAATATCGTGGCACTCGGCCTTATCGTTGGACTTACAGGTATCGTTACAGATGAGAGTCTTGAAGCGGCAATCTTGTCAAGAATTCCTAAAGGCACAGAAGATTTGAACAAACTCGCGTTACAAAAGGGATATGAACTCGCAAAAACGCTTTAATAAAAAAAATAAAACGATGGTACTTTGGAGACTAGAGTTATGAGCAGTGCAGATTTATTAGGTCGTATCAGACAACAATATTTGACTTTGAGCAAAAGCCACAAAAAAATTGCCGATTACATTTTGTCTAACTATGACAAAGTTGCTTTTATGACGGCATCTGCTCTAGGAAAAAACGTAGATATCAGTGAATCGACAGTTGTAAGATTTGCAGGTTCAATTGGATATGATGGATATCCAGAACTCCAAAAGGAGTTACAAGAGACTATCAAGACAAAATTAACGACTGTACAGCGTTTTGAAATGTCAAAAGATCACAATGAATCTGAGTATTTGACTAAAATAATGATAAATGATATTGAAAATATACGTCAAACACTTGATCAATTTGATTCTGAACTTTTTGACAATTTTATAAAAGAGATCATAAAAGCTAGAAAAGTCTTCATCTTAGGCCTTAGGAGCTCATCGGTTTTGGCCAATTATTTGGGATTTTATTTAAATTTCATCTTGCCTGAAATTCATGTCATACATGAAACGGCACAAGATGTATACGATCAATTGCTCAATTTATCGGAAGAGGATGTCATGATTGTGTTTTCTTTTCCAAGATATTCAAAACGTACGTACGATTGCGTCGACTATGCGATAAAAAACAAAACGACGATTTTGGGTATAACAGATGGTTTAAATTCACCACTCTTTGAAAAGGTCAAATATTGTTTGACCGCCAAATACAGCATGAACACTTTTATTGATTCCTTCGTCGCACCTATGAGCCTCATCAATGCACTTGTTATTGGCGTGAGTCTCAAAAAAGAGGGCGTAGAGAAGAATCTTGAAAAGTTGGAACGCATTTGGGAAGAATACGGCATATATAGTTTAAAGTAATACCTATAAAGGCAAATGTGAAATAGGCATGATACGTCATGTCCATTTCGCATTTGCTTAAATTTTGATTATAAGCTATAATTTTAATGACACCACTGTTGTGGTGGTTTTTATTTTTCACGAACTCTAGGAGAAATTAATGTCAAACCTTCAAATTGCAATCGATGGTCCTGCGGGATCTGGCAAAAGTACAGTGGCTAAGGAAATCGCTAAGCGGTTAAATATCACTTATCTTGATACAGGTGCTATGTACCGTGCAGTCACACTTATTGCACTAAGAAGCCAAGCGGACGTTTGTAACGCCGATGCGCTCAAAACGATAGTGGATACCATAGATTTAGATATAACGCCGACGCAACTCTTTGTAGGTGATGAGGATGTGTCTGAAGCAATTCGGACCCCAGATGTCACAAGACATGTATCCTATGTTTCAATGGATTGCTACGTGCGTGCACAAATGGTATCCCTACAACAGAAAATTGCACATGGAAAATCCGTAATCATGGATGGCAGGGATATTGGGACGACGGTATTACCAGAAGCGGCTTATAAATTTTTTTTGATTGCCGACCCGATTGAACGCGCAAAGAGACGCAAGCTGGAACTTGATGCAAAAGGTTATGAGACGACGATTGAGGCTTTAACCATGGAGATTATTGCACGCGACAAATTAGATTCTGAGCGTGATGTGTCACCGCTTAAATGCGCAATAGATGCCATTGAACTCGATACGACTTTTATGACCATCGAGGAAGTGGTTCAAACGATTATTGCGACTATTGAAAAGCATCAGGGATTGGTGATCAAATGAATTTATTATATAAGACATGTCGGTTTTTATCCCATCTCTATTACCGACTTTTTTTTAAATTTGAGGTAGAAGGACTAGAGCACATCGATATGACTCAAAACTATGTCGTTTGTGCCAATCACTTAAATTGGCAGGATCCAGTTGTTTTAGGGGGGATATTACCCTTTACCACGCGTTTTATGGGCAAAAAAGAGCTTTTTAAGAACCCTATTGTGGGTGCATTCATCCGTAAAATAGGTGTTTTTCCAGTTGATCGCGATTCAAACGACTTAAAGGCGATTAAGATGGCACTGACGATTTTAAAAGACAAACAAAGCCTTGGTCTATTCCCTGAAGGCACTAGAAATAAAGGGTTTGAGCCTCTGAAAGTCAAAGCGGGTACTGCGATGCTTGCCGTCAAGACACAAACCCCAGTTCTTGCCATAACCATCGATTCATTTTACAAAATGAGAGGACATCTTCGCGTTGCCTTTCACAAACCGATTTTTTTAGAAGACTATTATGGTTTGAAGCTTGAAGCGGATGCTTATGAAGCCCTTTCGCAAAAAATAATCGACGATATCTATAGCGACTTAAAGTACTATAAACATAATTAATTTGATTTAAAAATGTTCACACTTCGTTGCTAGACAATATCTTAAGACTATGTTACAATAATGAGGTTTATATGAAAATTCTTATAGCAGAACATTCAGGATACTGCTATGGCGTCAAACGCGCTATCAGTATACTCGAATCTCTTTTGCCGGCAGATGAACCCGTCTATACTTTGGGTCCTATTATTCACAATCAACAGGTCACTGATTACTACGCTGGAAAAGGTGTATTGGTCATTGATAAAATGGCCGATATCATAGATAATGAGAATAGTTTAGCGCGAGTGGTTATCAGATCACATGGTGCCGCAAAGCATGTTTACGATGAAGTGGAAGCGTTGGGACTAAAAATATATGATGCAACGTGTCCTTATGTAAAAAAAATTCAAAATACGGTTTCAACTTATGCCTCAAAAGGGTATAATATAATCATTGTAGGAAGTGCGAAGCATCCAGAAGTTATTGGTATAAATGGATGGTGTGATAATCGTGCGATTATTATTGAAAACGCAGAATCACTTTCACTGGTCACGGACTATGATAAACCTACATGTGTCGTCGCTCAGACAACGTTTAGCATCGAGCAATGGGCGATAATATCTGAAGCACTAAAAGCACTCATGCCTGATATCATTATATTTAACACGATATGTTTGGCAACTGAGCAAAGACAACAAACGTGTTTAGAGCTTGCTACCAAAGTTGATCTTATGATCGTCGTAGGAGGCAAACACAGTTCTAACACCATTAAGCTAGCTGAACTATGTAGTAGGCTGGTCAAAACAATTCATATTGAAACTAGGGATGACTTAAACGGTGCTGAATTAATTGGCACAAAAGTTATTGGCATTACTGCCGGTGCATCAACACCTGATTGGATTATTCAATCGGTCATTCTTAAAATAGAAAACGAAGGCGAGGTATTTTTTTGATGGATAATCATAATTCAATGGCTGACATGATGGAACAAATCGAAGAATCTTTGAAAATTCCAAGAAGAGGGTCAATTGTTAAAGGAAGCATAATTCAAGTTAATGCTGATGTTATAATCGTTAACATTGGCTATAAATCTGACGGCGTAATTCCAAGAAATGAAGTTTCTGCAGATGCTAACTTTGATTTGAAAAAGAATTTTAAAGAAGGCGATCAATTGGAAGTATTTATTGTGAGCCACGACAACGGCGAAGGCAATATTTTGCTTTCACTAAGAAAAGTTAACGTAGACAAGGATTGGGAAGAACTCGAAGCAATCCACGAAAAAGATGAACCGATTTTAGTTAGAATTACTGAATCTGTAAATGGCGGCTTAATCGCATTTTACAAAGAAATCAGAGGCTTTGTACCTGCTTCTCAACTCTCTGACCGTTTTGTCAAGAATTTAAAGCCTTACATTGGTCAAGAACTTAAAGTTAAAGTCATCGAGATCAACAAACTCAAAAGAAGAGCGGTATTCTCTCATAAAGAATTCGCTATGATTGAAAAACTAGCTGCTAAAGACAATTTCTGGACAAATATCCAGGTAGGTCAAGTGGTTAAAGGTGAAGTCAAACGCATCACTAATTTTGGCGCATTTGTAGATATCGGTGGTATGGATGGTCTTGTTCACGTAACTGAAATGAGCTGGGGCAGAATCAAACCTGCATCAGAATTTGTAAAAGTTGGTCAATTGGTTGACGTTAAAATCATCGATGCTAACAAAGACGAAAATAAAATTTCACTCAGTATCAAGCAAATGTCTCAAGAACCTTGGGCTAACTTCAATGAAAAATATGAAATCAATGGCATCTACACAGGCAAAGTTGTCAACTTGACTGATTTTGGTGCGTTTGTCGAACTTGAGCCAGGCATTGAAGGTCTTGTTCACGTTTCACATATCGCAAAAGAGCATATTGAAAAACCTGCGGACGTTTTAAAAATTAACCAAAACGTTGAAGTGAGAATCCTCGAATATGTTGCAGAAGAGAAAAAGGTAAAATTATCTATGAAAGCGGTTCTCGAACCGGTTACTGAAGCGGTAGTAGTTGAGAAACCAACAGCTGAGCCAACGGTTGAACCAACGGTTGAGCCAACGGTTGAACCAACGGTTGAGCCAACGGTTGAGCCAACGGTTGAACCAGAAGCTGAGCCAACGGTTGAACCAACTGAAGAAGTATAATAAAAGAATCAAATACTAACAAGCGTAATAAGCCGATGAATCATCGGCTTTTTTACTATATAAATCTAGTGAATTTGAATCTGTAATAGTGGGAGCGTTTTATGGAAGGCTATGAAAAATTTAAGGAGAAAATATTTAAAAAGACGAAATTGGATTTGTCACTTTATAAAGAACGCCAGATGAAAAGACGTATTGAATCTTTGATAACGCGTCACGGTCTAAGTGATTTTGAGTCTTATTACAAACTCCTGGATACTAATAAAGTCGCATTTGATGAATTTATCAACTATTTGACAATCAACGTTTCAGAATTTTATCGCAATCCGACTCAGTGGGATGCTTTGCGTGAAGAGATTATACCTGCCCTAATGAAGCGTACCAAAAGACCGAAAATTTGGTCTGCGGCATGTTCCACAGGTGAAGAACCGTATTCCTTGGTCATGTGTCTCAGCGAGTTTGTTCCACTTAAGGAAATCAAAATTTTAGCGGTTGACTTTGATGATGAAGCACTTAACAAAGCTAAAATAGGTATGTATTCAGATAAAAGTATTAAAAATGTACCACCTGCCTATGTTAACAAATTCTTCGAGCCAATAGGCAAAGGGTACCGAATCAAAGATGAAGTCAAGAACTGCGTCGAATTTAAAAAGATGAATCTCTTATTAGATGAGTATCCAAAGGGTTTTGACATGGTCGTCTGTCGAAATGTTATGATTTATTTTACAGAAGAAGCCAAAGATGACATGTATAAAAAATTCTATGGGTCTCTAGTAAATGATGGTTACTTTTTTGTAGGCAGTACAGAGCAGATCATTCAACCGCAGCGTTATAACTTTGAATCCAGCAAGACGTTTTTCTACTATAAGAGATAGTTCAAATGGGCGTTTTAATAGCACACATAGATTAGTTGATTTAAGATCAAAAAAACAATAAGAGCTGATAAATTAAATTTAAGGAGACGTTTAACAGCATCTCTATAAATTGGTTTATCAGCTCTTTAAAGTGTTAGATTAAAACTTATTTAAACAACGTCACGAGTTCATCTACAAGCGAGCCAACGTAATTCACGGCAGCTTCAATTGGCTCTGGTGTTGACATGTCAAGTCCAGCGAGTTTCAGTAGCCCCTCAGGTGTGAGTGTACCGCCCGCACTTAACACGGAAAGCCAGCGATCAATAGCCGGTTGCCCTTCTTCGAATATTTTTGTTGCCATGGCTGTGGAAGCGGTCAAACCCGCAGAGTACGTGTATGGGTATAACCCCATATAATAGTGTGGTTGACGCATCCAGGTTAACCCTGCATAGTCATCTATGACGACAGAATCGCCCCAGAATGTAGTGAGCACATCAAGTTTAAACGTACACAAGATATTTGCTGTGATAGACCCACCATTTTCGGCATGCGCATAGACACGTCTTTGAAATTCCGCTTCTAGAAGGTGTGTCACAAAATTGTGATAATAGGTGCCGAGCATCTGCAGGATGACCCAACGCTTCATACGTGGGTTGTCGTCTTGTTTCATGAGGTGATTTGCCAATAGAATTTCATTCATAGTAGAAGGTGCTTCGACAAAATAAGTTGAAGGTCTCGTATCAAATACGCGCTGTGCCTTATTGGCTAGAGTGAAATGACCTGCATGGCCAAGTTCATGGGCTAATGTAAACGCAGAACGCATGGATGCCTGATAGCTGATTAAAATGAATGGGTGTGCATCATAAGGAGACGCACAAAACGCGCCAGTGGATTTGCCGATATTGTCAGAATAGTCGATCCAACGCTCATCAAAAGCACGCTGCATCGTTTGGGCATACGTATCACCTAAGATGCCAAGTGATTCAATAATGACCTTTTGGATGCTCTCATAATTTGCAGGTGGGTTGAATTCAAAGTCGAGTGGTGCTTTCAAGTCGCAAAAATGAAGGGCATCTAGACCGAGTTGCTCTTTTTTTAACGTAGCAAATTTGCGCATATGTGGCGCTAATTCTTTGAAGATGATATCAATTTGGCGGTTATACATATCAATGGATACCTTTTGCGGTTCTAGTAACATCTCGGTAACCGAGTTATACTGTCTGAGTTTGCTCATGGCAACTTGTTTTTTGACTTCAGTGGCATAAGCAGCTGCATAAGTGTTTCTATATTGGTAAAGTGCTTTAGAAAATGAGTTGTATGAAAGTCTACGCGTTTCAGTATCCGGAGAGAACTCATATTTTGATTCAAATAAAGCAAATGAGTTTTCTAGTGACGTATCAGTGTGTGGGCTGAAATTTTCAAAGACCATATCTGCACCTTTACTCACTTGATAGATGCGATAAGGGGCATTCATGACTTCACCGAGACTTGCGATGGCGACTTCGGTCTCTGGGGAGAGCTTGTGGGGCTTTCTCATATAAATGTCATCGAGATAGTTTCTATATATTTTCAAATCGGGAAGTTGAACGAATAATGCATCATAAGCCATTTGATCAAGGTTTGTAATTTCAGACTTTATAAACGAAATAGTCGACTCAGAACGCGTTGAGACTGCGCCGAAAAATAAGCTATCTTCTTGTGACTGTGGATTTGTAGCATCTTCAGATTGGCGCAAAGTGGCATATGTTCCTAGTTGAATCATACTGATAGAAGCCTTTTCAAGCTTTGTTAGACATTCGTATAAATCAGCTGCCGTCGTGCACAAACGCCCTTTATAAATGGATAAAGCATTAAAATCTTGTTCATTCAAGAGTAGACGTTCTTTCCAAATTTCTCTACTTTCGAAAAGATCCTTTAGTTGCCATGTCATTTCGATGGGCACTTCAGATCGAAGCATTCTTTTTTTAACTTGATTTTCCATCATTGCCTCCAAAAATATATTTCGCTACCCTAATAGTTTACCATTTCATTGGTATGTTTTGTATTGAAATTTTTATACGTCTAATAATTTTTTTTCGAAAAGCCTATTGGCGTTCATCAAAATTAAACTAAAATATGAAATTTCCTCAAATAAGTACGAAAATCTTATGAAAATTTTATAAAAATCGCTTGACCTTAACGTAGCGTAAACGTATATACTGTGTTTAAAGGAGGTACTGATGGAATATACCGTAAATAAACTTGCTGAAATTTCTGGCATTACTAAGAGGACGCTCAGGTATTATGATGAAATAGACCTCTTGAAACCTGGGCGCATCAGTTCATCTGGTTATAGAATCTATGGGCGTGAGGAAGTTATTCAATTGCAGCAAATCTTGTTTTATCGAGCACTGGATGTCGGTTTAGATGAAATAAAGGAACTTATGACATCAAAGACTTTTGATGCCAGAAAAGCTTTAAATGCGCACCATGAAAAGCTATTAGAAAAGCGCGCTAAGCTCGATCAACTTATTTCAAATGTAGAAAAAACAATACAAGAAT
This sequence comes from Peptostreptococcales bacterium, assembly GCA_038246775.1. Classification (GTDB taxonomy): domain Bacteria; phylum Bacillota; class Clostridia; order Peptostreptococcales; family Acidaminobacteraceae; genus Fusibacter_C. Next base: position 71,742 of record JBBRVO010000002.1, read on the forward strand.
CGGAAGGAAGACTCATTATGTCAGATTATGAAAGATTTGAAGGTCTGAAGAAAAGTATGTTAATAGATAATGAAACTAAATATGGCAAAGAAATCAGAGAAAAATATGGCGAAGAAACCATAAACAAATCCAATGCTCAATTCTCAAACTTGACTGAGCGTGCGTTTGACTATTCAAATAAACTGGCAAGTGAAATCATTGACTGCCTACTCAAAGGCATGGATTCTGGTGATGCTACCGGCGCTTTTGCGCAGGAAGCTGCTGCGAAACACAAAGAATGGCTCATGCTCTACTGGCATGACTATTCAAAAGAGGCGCATGTGGGCCTTGGCGACATGTATGTGGCGGATGAACGTTTTAAGGTGTATTACGACAAGCATAGACCTGGCACTGCGCAGTTCTTGTGCGATGCGATTCACGCATTTACAGGACTATAATTCCGACAAATATATCGCGCAATCGTAGAGGCATAAAGACCTTTTGAAGACGTTTTTGTTTTCAAAAGGTCTTTTTTTGATACAAAAGTGTTTGATTATGGTAAAATAATGAAATAAATGGAGGTGCCCAATGATCGATCAAGCGATAGTGATAGCCGTAATAGGTGTTGCCCTTATATTGTTTGTTCAAGCTAAATTGAGATATGATATCATCGCGATGTTGGCACTTTTAGTGATAACACTTACTGGAATCACGCCTGCGGACAAAGCATTTAGCGGATTTTCACACCCTGCAATCATAACGGTTGCTGCCGTACTGGTAGTCAGCAGAGGGTTACTTAACGTCGGCGCCATGGATCCTGTTACAGATCTCGTTAACAAACTTAAAGGTGGCATCCAGATTAAATTGTTATTGCTTATGGGGATAACCGCCTTTTTTTCTAGCTTTATGAACAATGTTGGCGCCCTTGCGCTTACGATGCCCGTTGCTATTAAAATCGGCAAGGATAACGATCTCTCACCATCGTATCTGCTCATGCCAATTGCTTATGCCTCGCTTTTTGGCGGTATGATTACTGAGATTGGCACACCGCCCAACTTAATTATATCTAAGTATAGAGATCAATACGTCTCAGCACCATTTAATTTCTTGGATTTTGCACCAGTAGGATTTGTACTGACCATTTTAGGGATATTGTTCGTCAGCCTCATCGGTTACAAACTAATTCCCAACAGAAGGGCAAAGGCAGATCCCAGTACACTGTTCAAAGTTGAAGATTACCTTTCAGAACTCGTGATCCCAGAAGGCAATAAACTCATTGGGAAATCCATTCGAGAGTTATCAAGCGCCCTGAGTTTTGATATCAATATAATGAGTATCGTCAGAAATAAAGTCAATATAATTGCGCCACATGCACGTGAAATCTTAGAGACGGGTGATTTATTAGTGGTTAGAATTGACCCATCTGAACTTTCAAAACTCATCGACAAAACAAGTATGGTGCTCAAAGGAGCCAAGCTCACATCGAGCGAAAGTGGTAAGCTTTTAACGGCGAGCGAACACTCACTTATCGAGATCGTCCTTCGCGATGATTCACCTTTGATTGGCAACACGGCAAAAGAGATCAGACTGCGAAATGAGTATAATGTCAATTTGGTGGCAATTTCAAGACAAGGTGTCTACTTGAGAGGACGAATGGGGGAGATTCACTTTAGAACGGGAGATATTTTATTGATTCAAGTGGCAGACCAAAACATACACACCGTGCTATCTTCGCTTAAAGGTTTGCCTTTGGCAGCGCGTGGCATAGTGATTGGTTCGCTCGATCAAAAGAGACGTCGCGCGATTGGCCTTGGTATATTTGGGTTTTCGGTTCTGATGACGACCTTAGGGTTTCTTCCTGTTCAAATTTCATTTACGATGGCAGCCGTACTACTCGTCCTCACGAAGATAATTACCTTGAAAGAAATCTATGAGAGCATTGAGTGGCCTGTAATTGTCATGCTCGGCGCGATGTTGCCACTTGGTGATGCGATTGAAACCACTGGTGCAGCGGAAACGATTGCGAACTTGATACTGCGTATGAGCGGTATGTTGTCACCCTCAATGATAGTAGGGCTTTTAATGCTCGTGACGATGCTTCTTACAAATCTCATCAACAACGCTGCTGCAGCGGTGCTGATGGCACCTATTGGTGTCAGCCTGGCAGTTGGACTTGGCGTTTCTGTTGATCCAATGCTAATGGCGGTTGCCGTGGCTTCTTCTTGCGCCTTTATGACACCGATTGGACATCAGTCCAACACGTTGATCATGGGGCCAGGCGGCTATCGTTTCGGAGACTATTGGAAGATGGGATTACCCGTTACAATTTTGTTTTTAGTCATCGGAACACCACTTATCTTGTTTTTTTGGCCATTATAACGTTCTGGAGGAATTAAATGAAAAAAGAAATTAAAATTTATTTTGCCATCCTGGCATTAACCGCTTTTGCTCTAGGATTAACCAATAATGTTATTTCAAATTTTTTTAAAGACGCTTATGACGTAACCGCTTATCAAAGAGGTTTCTTGGAATTTCCTCGAGAATTACCGGGACTGATCAGTGTCTTTGTCATCGCGGCTTTAAGCTTTTTGAGCGATATCAAGATCTCAATCATTGCACAACTATTTAGCGTCATAGGAATCATTGCTCTAGGCATTTATACACCCTCTTTTAACATCATGATTATCTACATATTCATCAACTCCTTGGGCATGCATCTCTTTTTCCCACTTCAGGACAGCATTGGCATGGAACTCGCTGAAAAAGATAATGTTGGAAAGCGTCTCGGTCAATTTAAAGGTTTCTTTACAGGCGTTCAAATGGTGGCGTCTATGTTCGTCTTCATCGGATTTAAAGCGGGCTTTATGAGCTTTGAAACACCTACAAAAACACCGTTCATCATCGCAGGTGTCTTATTTTTTGGCGTACTGGTACTACTCGTCATGCTCGATCGCATCGTGCGTGTCGACCATCCACATGTGAAACAGAGCGGTTATGTCTTTAGAAAGGACTATAAGTATTATTATGTACTCGTCATTTTGTTTGGCGTGCAAAAACAGATTATGATGGTTTATGGGCCATGGGTACTCATTGAGTTACTTAGTAAAAAGGCGGATACACTCTCTATTTTGACCGTTATTGGTTCATTTATTGGTATTTTTTTCATACCGGCCATAGGTAAGTGGTTAGATACCTATGGCGTTAAAAAACTCATGTATGTAGATGCGCTTTCATTTATCGGCGTGTATTTGGTCTACGGGTTACTTGCAATGGGCTATGTCAACGGATCCATAAAAACCGCGGGAATCGGTGTGTTACTTGCATACGCCATATTCATCATAGATAGAATGTCAACTCAAATGGGCATCGTGCGTACGCTCTACTTGCGTAAAATTGCGATTAAACCATCAGATATCACACCGACTCTGACTCTAGGGCAGAGTATGGACCACTTTGTATCCATTATTTGCGCGTATTTAGGCGGTATCATTTGGGTCGCTTGGGGGCCACAATATATTTTTTTCTTGGCGGCTGGTTTATCGCTGATTAATCTATATGTCGCGTTTAAGATAGACGTGTGATGGTGATGGTGATGACTATGGTCATTGACAGTGATAAAAATAAAATACTTTAATATAATAAAAAAACAATATTTAAATAGATTTATAATAAAAATTAACAAATAATAAGGTTTTGTAGGGTTTCAAGCGAAAATAAGTTGCATTTTTTCACAAATTGGCATAAAGTAAAGCATATATAGTGTCGAAATATATAATGCGTACCAAAAATATACTATATGGTGGGATAATGCAAAAACATTTTATAGGTGGGGTTATTCCCGGCTCTATAATAGCTCAGGATGTAATTGGTTCAGACGGCGTGCTGCTTATTAAGAAGGGGAGTATGTTTCGCGAACAATATATTCCTCGATTTATAGATGCCGGCGTACAAGAAATCTTCGTCGAAGATAATGGAACCATGACACCTGAAACGATAATGACCATCAGAAAATCTTTAAACATTCAAGACGTTATTCATGATAAGACGCGCGCGCATGCTCAGAATCAGATCAAAAAGACCATGTTAAAATTCAGGTCTGTGAGCAATGCCGATATTCAAAAGATCAGTGCACTCGTCGAAGATATGATTGAACAACTATTGGATAAAAAAGATTTTGTTTTTGCGCTTTCACAATTGCGCTCAGTTGATGATTACACCTATCAACATTCAGTGAATGTCGGTGTTTTAGCCTTAATAATAGGCATAGATTTAGATCTAAATATTGACCAGCTAGGACAACTTGGCATGGGCGCTATTTTGCATGACATCGGAAAGATTATGATTCCAGAGGCAATCATCAAAAAGCCGTCAAAACTCACAAGTGAAGAGTTTGTCGAGGTAAAAAAGCACACGGAATACGGGTATGAAATATTGCTCCAAACAGATATTCCAGAAGAATCCGCAAGAATAGCGTTACACCATCACGAAAAATTCGATGGCACTGGGTATAGTAGGGGGCTTAGGAACACCAAAATTCCTTTATATGCGAGAATTGTAGCGGTTGCTGACGTCTATGATGCCATGTCCAATGACCGAGTCTACCAAAAGCGTTCGGCGCCGGACAAAGTCTTTAGAGAGATTACACACCTTGGCGACAAGCATTTTGATACGCATATTATGGAGACATTTGCGAGGCATATTAATATCTACCCAACAGGCACAGGAATCGTTTTGAATTCAGGGCATCGCGGCATTGTACTCTATCAAAATAAACTGTATCCTGAAAGCCCTATCGTCAGAGTATTTTTACCAAAGGATCAAAAGTCTAAAAGGCTTTATTTTGATTTGGATCTGTCGCTCAATCCAAAGTGGTATATCCATGAAACGTTCTAAGATAAAGTCTGCTTAAAAGTCATTTCTAAAAATGTTCACGATTTGTTTTGCATGACCTTAAATCTCCGAGATTACCGGAGATTTTTATTTTTTTTGTCGCGAGGGATTGATTCGTATAGCATGTTCATTGCCGTTTATAATGGCATTATAATCTTTTCTTAAGCGGAATTTAATAAATTTGAGGTACACTATGGAAGCAAAACGTCGTTGAAATGATTCAAAAGAGGAGATTGGCTCATGATTGAAGTGAACGGGCTTAAAAAAACATTCAAGCTTTCAAAAAAACAGATGAAGGCCAATGGCAATAAAGAAAAATTTAAAGTGGCCATAAAGGGCATAGATTTTCAGGTGAGGGACAATGAAATATTTGGTTTACTAGGTCCAAATGGTGCTGGCAAGACGACGACGATGCGATGTCTCGCCACATTGATTGAACCCACAGAAGGTACCGTAAACGTCAATGGATACGATGGAAAAACGCAAGGTGAGAATGTGAGAAGCGAACTCGCCTTCTTGACGAATGAACTCAAACTCGACACCCATTTTACACCGGAGTATACGACTAGATTTTTCGGACGATTGCATGGTTTAAGTGACAATGACATCGAGACGCGCATGAACCATTTGTTCGATTACTTTGGCGTTACACCTTTTAGATTTACAAAAATAGCCGATTTATCCACGGGTATGAAGCAAAAACTTTCTATCGTCGTGAGCTTAATTCACGATCCACAAGTCATCATCTTTGATGAACCCACCAATGGACTGGATATTATAACTGCACGTGCGGTTACTGAATATCTTAAATACTTGAAAGAACGCGGCAAAACGGTGATTATCTCTACACATTTGATGTACGTCGCTGAAAAACTTTGCGATAGAGTTGCAATCATCATGGATGGTGAAATCAAAGCCATTGGCTCACTAGAAGAAATATACGCCTTGACAGGAAAAGACAACTTAGATGATGCCTTCTTCAAACTATACGAACGGTCAGGAGGTCCTCAAAATGTTTAAATCCCTTATGATCATCATGAAAAAAGAAATGCGAAGGGTCTTTACTGACCGCAGATTGGTCATTACAAACTTTATCCTTCCAATGGCAAGTATTGCGATCATCTATTCCGTAATGGGCTTAATGATCAATCAAACGAATCAGGGCATTGAAACACATATCACAGAAGTATTAGGTGTGAACGTCCCAGCCGATGTTGTTAGGCTCATAGAAAATGATAAAACGATGAAACTGACAGAAGGCACACAGTCAAATGATGCAGCTTCAAAGTTACTCTTAAAGGGCGACTATGACTATTACCTCTACTTTGAACCTGAATTTGAAAATAAAATAGAGGCTTTTAAGCCTGAGAGCATTCCAATCATTGAAGGTTTATATTCGCCTAAGAGCGATGTATCAATCGAAGCAAATTATAAAATGAGCGGTTTGTTAGAAGTTTATAAAAATGACGTTTTAGCAAAAAGATTGGGTGGCGAATCGTATTTGAAGGTGTATAATGTAAGCATGGCGGAAATCGCCATACCCGCTGACAGTAAAGGCGTCGACAGAGGCATCGCCAGTATGGTTCCGATGCTCGTATCGATCTTCATCTTTGCCGGTGCAATGGGTATCGGGATGGATTCCATCGCAGGTGAAAAAGAGCGCGGAACCATTGCAATGATGTTGTTAACACCCGTAGACCGAGGTGTGATCATCGGCGGAAAAGTGCTAAGTCTTTCTGTTGTGGCGTTGATCTCTATGGCATCCTCTTTTATCGGGGTGGTAATTTCAATCCCATTTAGCGCACAATTTTTATCGACAAATGGTTCGTTCGACATTTCACAGCTTGCGCTTGGTGGTCCTGAATTACTCATGTTCTTTATAAGCATGATCGGTTTAGTGGGCATGTACGTGACGATAATTTCCGTACTTTCTATGATTGCCAATTCTACTAAGGAAGCAGGGGCTTACATTACACCTGCCTACATGATTGTCATGATTACTGCCTTTATGAATATGTTTTCAAGTAGCGATGTGAGCCAGATGTATTACTATATTCCCATCTACAACAACTTGGTGAATATGAAGCAAATTCTGTTAGGCAATGGCAATTTCGTGAACGTTATGATTTCATTTGCGACATCGCTTGTAATCACACTGATTCTGCTCGTATTTGCCCGAAATTTGATGTACAAGGAAAAGGTGGTATTTCCATCTAATTAAACTATAAAAAGTGAAGTAGCGACAGGGAGGCGGCAATGATCAATCTATATGTAGTCAGGCATGGTCAAACAAAATGGAATGTAGAGAGGCGTTTTCAAGGATGGCTTGATTCTCCCCTTACGGAAAACGGCGTTAAGTGTGCCGCCCAGCTTCGCGATCAATTGTCTCATATCCATTTTGACGCCTGTTATGCGTCGACGAGTCCACGTGCCTATAAAACACTTGAACTGATTTTATCTAGTAATTCCAGCGATTATCAAACCGATGACCGACTTAAAGAGATCCGCCTTGGTGCATGGCAAGGGATGACACATACACAGATCGAAGACAAGTATCCGGTGGAACTCGAACTTTTTTATGATGACCCAGAAGGCTTCAACCTTGAAGAAGCAGAAACTTTTCCAGAAGTCTACAGCCGCGTCAAGTCCTTTATCGATGAGGTCATAAATGATCATGAAATGAAAAAACTCGAAATTCCTGATTATGAACCTTCCAATATTCTCATCGTAACGCATGGCGTGACCTTGAAACTCGCGCAACTGATCTTTGATGGGGCACCACTTGGTGAGCTTGTGAATTATAACGTTGCAAATAATGCGCAAGTGCATCATTATCAATACACAAAAGGGGCTTTTGAAAAACAATTTTTTTGATTAATTGCCTTAATAAGATAAGTTAAAACGTCAAAAGTTTGAATTAATGCCTATACAAAAGGATGTTCGTCTTGTTATACTTATGACGATGAACATTCTTTTTATTATTTTGGAGGGACTGACATGAAACCATTATCGCGTAAAAATTTAGGCATAGAAGAATCCATGACACTTGCCATCACAGCAAAGGCAAAAAAACTCAAAGACAGCGGCGTCAATATCGTGAGCTTTGGAGCTGGCGAACCCGACTTCAATACGCCTAAGTATATCAGAGACTGTGCAATTGCTAGAATCGAAAAAGGCGGCAACGGCTATACAGAAGCATCTGGCCTACTCGATTTAAAAAAAGCCGTTTGCAGTAAATTCTTAAAAGACAATAACTTAAGCTACACACCGAAACAAGTCGTGATTTCTTCAGGTGCAAAGCATAGCCTTTTCAACGCACTTCAAGCGATTTGCAACCCTGGTGATGAAGTCATCATCCCATCGCCTTACTGGGTAAGCTACTATGAACTGACTAAGATGGCGGATGCCGAACCGGTCATCGTAAATGCTGAAGCCTCAAATTTGTTCAAAGTGACCATCGATCAACTTGAAAGCGCCATCACAGAAAAGACAAAAGCACTTCTAATCAATAGTCCAAACAACCCAACAGGCGCGGTTTATACGAGAGATGAACTTAAGGCAATCGGCGATTTTGCAGTCGCACACGATCTTTACATCATCTCCGATGAAATTTATGAAAAACTTGTCTATGGTGAAGCACATATCAGCATCGCAAGTTTATCGCAGGAAATCTACGACCGCACGATTACCGTCAACGGCTTAAGTAAAGCGTATGCCATGACCGGATGGCGCATCGGTTATACAGCAAGTTCTGTGGAAATCGCCAATATCATGAGCAACATTCAATCCCACGCGACTTCCAATCCAAATACGATTGCGCAGTATGCAGGCATTGAAGCACTTAATGGGGACCAAACGCCGATTGAAGACATGCGCGTCGCCTTTGAAGCGAGAAAAGACTATATGGTCAAGACGATTAAGACGATACCAAACATCACTTGTGTTGAGCCTAAAGGCGCGTTCTACGTCATGGTAGACATCTCTTATTACAAGGGTAAGACAATCGATGGCGTAAAAGTTGAGGGTTCCCTAGATTTAGCGGCAGTGCTAATCGATAAAGCGAACATTGCAGTCATCCCAGGCATCGCATTTGGCGTGGACGACTACGTGAGATTGTCGTATGCAACGAGTATGGAAACTATTGAAGAAGGTTTAAGAAGGTTGCATGACTTTTGCACAACATGGCAATAATTCAATTCAAAGGTGATTTTCCAGCAGTGGAGAATCACCTTTTTTATGTTCCATCCTATGATTTTATGATATATTAAGGCTATGCCATCATGAAAAGTCTGGATTAAGGAGCTGTATATGACCTCTGAAAAATTAAATTTGGAAAAAATATTACTCGTTGCCATCTTTACGACATTTATGGGGCAGATTTATATGCAACCTTTTGGCTCAGGGTTTAGATTGACTTTTGCTGTAGTCGTTCTCAATGTTCTTATGTTGACCTTCAAAGACATCAATGCCTTAATTACCATAAACTTGGTTGGCATCATGATGTTCATCGTGAGAAGCCTCCTATACATTGTAAACAATAATGGCGGGTTATTCATCGCGCTGGACCTATATTACCCGATTTTATTCTTCTATTTTGCCTATAGCCTTTTCTTCCACGTTCTTGACGTACGTAGTCTCCTCAAAACGCCACTGGCGCTTTTTCTCGCCATATGGATTTGCGACAGCTTACCCAATGTCATCGAAGTACTCGTCAGACAAGAATGGAAGCGCAGCGATTTTGAAAGCATTATCTTTACGATTATACTGATTGGGGTTTTTAGAACAGTTGTCACGACAATACTCGTGTACATTTCTAGATATTATTATCACAAAACCAAAGACAGAGAAAACCATCAAGTCTTCATTGAGCGAATCATCATGATCTCAAACCTCAAAACGGAACTCTTCTTTCTAAGAAAGTCAAAAAAAGATATTGAAGACACCATGAGGCGGAGCTTTCTCATCTATGAACAAGCCGAAAATACGGCCCTCAAAGAGTCTATCCTTTCGGTCACCAAAGACATCCATGAAATAAAAAAAGATTATGCACGTGTGATTTCCGGTTTAGAAAAGAGCATTAAAGAATCTCCAGTGTTCAGCATGGGCATCAAAGAAATCATAGAGATCATCATATCATCCAACAAGAAATATGCCATGAGCCGAGACCAGCAAGTCAAGTTTCAATATACAATCGGTTTCGATTTTAAAACGACCGATCATCTGGCCGTCATATCGATTCTAAACAATCTAGTGACCAATGCCATCGAAGCCTTTGACGGTAAGGGAAAAGTTACCATTAATCAATTTGTTGAAGAAAACCAAGTGATTTTTAAGATAGAAGACGATGGTCACGGGATTGAACCACAAGATATTCCCCTTATATTTGAAGCGGGTTTTTCGACAAAATTCAATGAAAATAATGGGGTTATGGCCTCAGGCATTGGACTGACCCACGTGAAATATTTGGTTGAAAATTATCTAGAAGGCAGCATAAAGGTCTATTCAGAAAAAAATGTACAGACGCACTTTACGATAGCTCTACCGACGAAGACCTTGTTTTCACAAAATGATGTAGCAAGTGATGCATAGCATTTGGAGGCAATATGAATTACAACTTTTTTCTCGTTGACGATGATGTAAGCGTCATCAGTATCCTAAGCAAAATCATTCTCAACAATAATTTGGGTGACGTCATCGGAAAAGCCACAGATGGTGACCGTGCAATCGAGGAGATCATACGGCTCAAACCCGATATCGTCTTGGTTGATTTGCTTTTGCCAAAAAAAGACGGCATCACTGTAGTGGGCACGATCAAGGCGATTTATCCAGAAATACCATTTATCATGATCAGTGAAGTCTATTCCAAAGATATGGTCTCAAAAGCCTATGATTGTGGCATTGAGCTCTTTATTAACAAACCCATTAACGTCATCGAGGTCGTCAACGTCATCAAACGCGTGGACGAAAAAATCAAGATGAAAAAGGTCATCGATTCGTTTAAAACGGCGTTCCAGAATATGACGACGCTAAGCAGTAATGCACCAAGTTTAGGCAAACAAGTCAATACGAGACTGGACGCTGCAAGGCAAATTTTCAATCAGCTTGGGATGCTCAGCGAGGCAGGCACAAAGGATATTTCTTACATGCTTGAGTTCGTCTTTGAACAAAAGGAGCTCAACAAATACGATATTTTTGATCACAAGCTCAGCGACCTTTATGACTATGTGTCCAACAAGTACGAGAAGGAGAGAGGCGAATCCGTCAGCGACAAGACCATTGAACAACGCGTAAGGCGCGCCATCGGTCAAGCGCTTGAAAACATTGCGGAGCTTGGGCTGCACGATTATGAACACCACCTTTTCGAAAAATTTGCGGCAACGCTCTTCGATCTAAAGGAAGTCAGGAAAGAGATGGACTATATTAAAAAAAGTTCAAAAGTGCGCGGAAAGATCAGCATCAAGAAATTTGTATTTGGGTTAATTGAGGAGATCGATTGATATAAGGACATTGATTGCTATGAGGCGATCTGCCACAATAAATTTAGGTTTGTTTTTAAATGAATCATTGATATAATTAAGTAGGGATTTTATCCCTTTTTTTTAATGCGAAAATAACGGGTTACTTGAATGAATTAGGAGATTAGAATGTCTAAAAGAGAATCGTTCCAAATTGAATCTATGGAAGCGCTGCAAACGAGAAACGACGCACACATCAGAGCGATTAAAGATAGTAACGATGCGCATTTTACGGAAATGCACTATAGAAAAAAAGCCATTACCATCACCTATGGGTGTCAAATGAACGAGCACGACTCGGAAAAGCTAAATGCCATGCTCGCGGATATGGGGTATGATGCCACTAAAAAATTTGAAGAGGCGGACCTTATCCTATTTAACACGTGTTGTGTGCGAGAAAATGCCGAGTTCAAAGTGTATGGCAACCTCGGACACGTGAAGAAACTCAAAGAAACGAAAAAGGACTTGATCCTAGCCGTGTGCGGCTGTATGATGCAACAACCGCATATCGTCACAGAGATTAAGAAAAAATATAAATACGTCGACCTCGTCTTTGGGACGCATAATCTGCACAATTTTCCTGCACTTTTAGAGGAGACGCTAAAAGCGGGTAAAAAGCACCAAGTGGTTGAAATTTGGGAAAATGAAGGCGACGTCATCGAAGGCCTCGCCGTCACACGTAAAAAGGAAATCAAGGCGTATGTCAACATCATGTATGGGTGTGATAACTTCTGCGCATACTGCATCGTGCCTTATACACGTGGCCGCGAACGCAGCAGAAAGCCCGAAGACATCCTAGAGGAAATCCGTATGTTGGCGGCTTCTGGTACCAAAGAGGTCATGCTCCTCGGCCAAAATGTGAACTCTTATGGTAAGAATATGGAAACCAATGTTGACTTTGCAGACCTTTTGGCCATGGTCAATGAAATCGAGGGCATCGAACGTATCCGTTTCATGACCTCGCACCCCAAAGATCTCTCTCAGAAGCTGATTGAAACGATGGCAAAGAGTGAACGCGTGTGTGAGTATTTGCATTTGCCCGTTCAAGCAGGTAGTAACGCCGTACTAAAAGCGATGAACCGCAAATATTCGCGGGAACAATACCTCGACATCATCAGCCGCGCCAAGGCACTTATGCCAAACCTCGGTCTGTCCACAGACATCATCCTAGGTTTTCCTGGCGAGACGGAAGCGGACTTCCAAGATACGCTGCACTTGATTGAGACGGTAGGCTACGATGCGGCGTTTACGTACCTCTATTCGGTACGTACGGGCACACCTGCGGCTAAATTCGAGGATCAAGTTTCGGAAGCCGACAAGCACGACCGAATCAAACGCCTTCTAGAAGTGCTCAATCCCAGCATTACCGTAAGAATGCATGCGATGCAAGACCAAGTGGTTGAAGTGCTCGTTGAGGATTATTCAAAAAGCTCACAAGACGTTCTCATGGGGCGTACGCGAAGCAACTTGACCGTTACGTTCGAAGCGCCGGGTGACTTAATCGGCAAGCTCGTCGACGTGAAGGTCACAAGGCCAAAAAACTTTTCGCTACATGGGGAAGTCGTAAAAGTGATTCGATAAGGAATCAAAATGAATAAAACGATTGGAAGGCCACTATGATGACTATCGATAAATCCAGTTTAACCCCTATGATGCGCCAATACTTTGAAATTAAAGAACAGTATATGGATTATATCTTACTTTATCGCCTCGGTGACTTTTATGAGATGTTTTTCGACGATGCCATCCGCGCGTCGCGTGAACTTGAAATTACACTGACCGCTAGAAACTGCGGTCTTGAAGAAAAAGCACCGCTATGTGGTGTGCCGTATCATGCCGTGGACGGATATATCAAGAAACTGGTTGAGAAAGGCATTAAAATCGCCATCTGCGAACAAATGGAAGATCCGGCGCTGGCCAAAGGGCTCGTCAAACGCGAGGTCGTGCGTATCATCACACCTGGAACCATCACGGATCCAGAGATGCTCGATGCTGGCAACTACAACTTCGTGGCTGCGCTGGCTCAAATAGAAGACAAATATGCCATCGCCTATTGTGATATAACCACGGGAATGCTCAAAACCACAGCGCTGGAATCGGTGGAAAAAGTCGTCGACGAGCTCATTAAGATTGAGCCGAGCGAGTTGGTGGTTTCAGAAAAGACCAATTTGCCTCAAACGGTGCTCAAAGCCATCGACGAGATGGGTCTCACACTGACGCCATATTTGGACCACGCCTTTCAGCCACATGCTGGCAAAAAAATCATCGAACGCATCCTAAATGTGTTTTCAGTGGAGAGCCTTGGCTTTAGTGACACTGCTGGGACGCTATGTGCCACTGGTGCACTGCTTGCCTACGTCGAAGATACGGCAAAAGTACCACTGAACCATTTCAATAAAGTGGAGCTCTACAACCATTCAAAATACATGGTGCTGGACAAATTCACGAGACGCAACCTCGAACTTGTGGAAACCATGCGCAACAAAGATAAAAAAGGCAGCCTACTGTGGGTGCTGGACAAAACCTGTACCGCTATGGGCGCAAGGCGCATCAAAGCTTGGGTGGAAGAGCCTCTGCTCGATACAGATGCCATCACAAAACGCCTCAATACCGTGGAAGTCCTCGTGGACGACTTGCTTCTTAGAAGCGATTTAAGAACGCACCTGAAGCAAATTTACGACCTTGAGCGCTTGACGTCAAAGCTCGTCTACGGCAGCATCAATCCGAGAGATCTCATCGCCTTAAAGCAGTCGATTTTCGTTCTACCTGAGATTAAGGCCTGCATCGAAACGCTAGAAGAAGGGGCATTCAGTACCATCAATGCGGACATTGACGCCCTTTATGACATTTATCAAATGATCGATGAGACCCTTGTTGACGAACCGCCCATGTCCGTCAAAGACGGTGGCGTCATCAAATCTGAAAAACACCCAGAACTGGCGTCGCTTCGCGATGCGGTTGGAAACGGCAAGGGCTGGATCCTCGGCATCGAGCAAAATGAGCGCGAAAGAACGGGGATCAAGACGCTAAAGATCGGTTTCAATAAAGTCTTTGGCTATTATATCGAAATCTCCAAGGGCAGCGTTAAAAATGCCCCTGAAACCTATATCCGAAAGCAGACACTGGCCAACGCCGAGCGTTATATCACCCCTGAACTGAAGCAACTGGAAGAAACCGTGCTCGGGGCAGAGGAGAAGAGCATTCGCCTTGAACAAGAGCTGTTTGCTGCACTAAAACTCAGTATCATGGCGCATGTGGACCGCATACAAACCACGGCGCATGCCATCGCATCGCTAGATGCCTTGTTGTCATTTGCAGAATGCAGTTATCGCTACGGGTATACGAAGCCTAAGATCACAAACAAAGAAGTCATTCAGATCAAAAATGGCCGTCATCCGGTCATCGAGAGAATATTTAACGAGACACCTTTTGTGCCGAACGACACACTGCTCGACCAGAAGGCGCATAAATTTTATATTATCACTGGACCAAACATGGCGGGTAAATCCACTTATCTCAGACAGGTAGCCCTCATTGCGCTCATTGCGCAGATCGGTTGCTTCGTACCAGCTGACAAAGCTGAAATTGGCATCGTCGATCGCATATTCACGCGGGTTGGCGCATCTGACGATCTGTCACAGGGACAAAGTACGTTTATGGTGGAAATGAATGAACTCGCCAATATCCTCAACAATGCGACGCACAAGTCACTCATTATCCTAGACGAAATTGGACGCGGCACGAGCACTTATGACGGCCTTAGCATCGCTTGGAGCGTGGTGGAGTACCTCAGTCAAAACTCGGGCATTCATGCGAAAACGCTTTTTGCCACGCACTATCACGAACTCACCGAACTGGAAGGCAAAATTGACGGCGTCTGCAACTTTAGAATCGCGGTAAAAGAGACAAAGGACGACATCATCTTCCTCAGAAAGATTGAGCGCGGCGGCGCCAACCAAAGCTTCGGTATCCAGGTGGCAAAGCTTGCCGGTGTGCCTGAAGGCGTGATTGACCGTGCCAAAGTCATTTTATCTAAACTAGAAATCAACGACATCAACAACAACATACAAAACCTACAGAGCCTTGATTATGCCAGGGGCGATGACCAAAACGCAGGGGCCTTGCAATCTGGCACAGGGCTGCGCACGGTTTCAGAGTTTAGTGTGTCAGAAGGACTCTATCACTATTTAAAGTCTTTGGAAGTGGAGTCGATGACACCTATCGAAGCGATGAATGCGCTGTTCAACATCGTAAGCGCATTTAACTCAGATAAAAAATAGGGGGAGAACCCATGGCGCAAAATAGAATTTTAAGACTCGACGATCGCACCGCGGGCAAGATTGCCGCAGGTGAAGTCGTGGAACGCCCAGCTATGGTAGTCAAAGAGCTTGTGGAAAACGCCATAGACGCAGGGGCAACGGAGATTATCGTGGATATTGCAAAGGGCGGAAAAGCGCTCATCAAAGTGACGGATAACGGCTCGGGGATTCACTCAGGTGACCTAGGGCTCGTCTTTGAACGCCATGCCACCAGTAAAATTCGGATGATTGAAGACCTTTATAAGACGCAAACACTTGGTTTTAGAGGCGAAGCGCTTGCCAGTATATGTGCCGTCTCAAATGTAGAGCTCATCACTATGAGACCGGACGCAAAAGTTGGAATGAAAGTCACCGCAGCGGGCGGTACCATCCATAAAATTACGGAAGTTGGCACGATTCAAGGGACGACCCTCATCGTAAGAGACCTGTTCTTCAACACGCCAGCGCGCCTTAAATTTTTGAAGGCTGATCAAGTAGAAGGGCGGGCTATCACTGAGCTCATGGGCTATCTGGCACTGTCTCACCCCGAGGTAGGCTTCAAGTACACCTCCGATGAAAAACTTGTGTTTCATACACAGGGCAAAGGCAACCTCGCCAACGCCATCTTTTCGGTTTTTGATCCAACCCTACTCAAAGGCCTTTATGAGATTAGTGAAACACACGAACAATTAAGGCTTAAAGGATTTATCTCTAGATTTGACTATACAAAGGGCACAAAGAGCTACCAGCTCACTTTTATCAATGGCAGGTATGTGAAGAGCGATTTGATTAAAGAGGTCATACAACTCACATACAAGCCATATTTAATGGGGGGACGCCATCCAGTGTGCATTCTGTTTATCGAGATGCCACAAAATGAAATTGACGTCAATATTCATCCGGCAAAGACGGAGATTAAGTTCCATGATGACGGCCTCATCAAACAGTTCGTCTTCAGTGCACTGAAAAAAGCATTCAATCTATACGATCAGGTGCCGAAAGTCGTCTTCACAGAGCGCGACGTTTTTAGTATCAAAACAACGCCGTCTTCTCAAGAAAAGGCAGATAGGCTAGTGTCACAAATTGACGACGGTTCTAGTGTAGCTGAAAGCGCGGTTTCTCAATTTAACATCACCGCACAACAGTCTATTGCGAGACAACATGAACCTGCACGAGTGCATGAACCTGCACGATCGCATGAACCTGAATCACCGCAACGCTATAAAGTTCAAAGTGCCTTTGAAAGGCCACAAGAAAAAATTGATTTTGGACAAGTGGACTTTTCATCACTCAGTGGTTTTGCAGATGCCATCGTGGCTGAGATGGCTCAAGTGCCTATGAATCAAGAGGCGTCCATCTATGACGGACTGCACTATGTCGGCGTCTATAACAAGACCTATCTGCTTTATGAGAAGGAGACAAATCTATTTCTCGTGGATCAGCATGCAGCGCATGAAAAAATTTTGTTCGAGGCGTTTATGAAGGCTTTTGAAAGACAAAATATTCACTCTCAGCTCTTGCTTATCCCTGAAGTGATTCATCTTGGTATCGTTGAGATGACAAGGTTTGAGACGGTCAATAAAGTACTCGAGCAGATGGGGTTTATGGCAGAACCATTTGGCGATAACAGCATCGTTTTAAGAGAGATTCCAAGTATGTTCGATTTTGCCACCTCGAGAAAACTGGTTGAGGCGCTGTTTGAAAATATCAAATCTGAGTTAGATGCGCACCTGTATCACGACATTGCTGAAAAAGCCTGCAAAGCCGCTATTAAAGCACATGATGAGGTACATGAGGGGGAACAGATTGCACTGATTGATCAACTTAAAAGACTGAAGTCACCGTATACATGTCCACACGGCAGACCGATCATCATCAGTTTTTCACTACATGAAATCGAAAGAAAATTCAAAAGAGTAATATAGCTTTGTTTCAAAATTATTACTTTTTTAAACAATGTATTGAAGTGTTCCCTTTTAAATTATATGATGAAACATATATAAATAAAATTATATGGGTGAAAGATGCAAAAAATAATTATCATCGTCGGTCCCACTGCCGTTGGCAAAACTGAGTTGTCCCTTGCGCTGGCAGAAAAACTTCAAACTGAGATCCTATCAGCGGATTCTGTGCAGATCTACAAACGCCTCGATATCGGTTCCGCAAAGCCGACGATTGAAGAGATGCGAGGGATACCACACCACTTAATCGATTGCGTGGCAGCCACCGAAACGTTTTCAGTAAGCGACTATGCAGCGCTGGCCAAAGCAGAAATCGCGAGGCTTCACGAAAAAGGTCAGATCCCCATCATCGTGGGAGGTACCGGACTTTATGTCAATAGCCTCATTTATGATATGCACTTTGGCGCAAGTTGCGCGGATGACGCCTTCCGATTACAAATGGAAAACTTAGCGAAAAATCATGGCAATACAGCTGTACATGATTTACTGAACCAAGTGGACCCTGTTGCTGCAGCGCGTATTCATCCAAACAACCTTAAAAGAGTGATACGGGCACTTGAAGTCAACCACATCACGGGTAAACCCTTTGCGGATTTCGCTTCTGAGCCTTCTAAAACAAAAGATTATGAAGTTGTTCTCATCGGACTTGTTCGGCCGCGAGATCGTTTATATGCGCGCATTAATGAACGCGTGATGCTCATGCTTGAGGCGGGGCTTGTGAATGAAGTAAAAAATTTAAAAAATTCTGGTTTAGATGATAGTTTTCAGTCTATGCAGGGTATAGGATACAAAGAAGTGCTCTCATATCTGGACGGCCTTACGACTTATGATGAAATGGTCGAGGCAATCCGTCAGGGAAGTCGCAATTACGCCAAACGTCAAATGACTTGGTTCAAACGCTATAGCGAAATTCACTTTATAGATTTACAGGAAGAAACAACCGACATGGCAATAAGAGAAATTCTGTCAATAATATAAAAAAAGAGAGAAGGAGGGGAATCCGTGAAAAGTGCTATCAATCTTCAAGACCTGTTTTTAAACCAATGCCGTAAGGATCAAACGCCAATTACTATTTTCTTGATCAGCGGGTACCAAATCAGAGGCTTAGTTAAAGGCTTCGACAGTTATACGATTGTCCTTGATAGTGAAGGCAAGCAACAAATGATTTACAAGCACGCAATTTCTACGATTATTCCATCTAAGACGGTGAACTTTCAAGCTTAGTGAATCGAGAACTTGTGAAGCACAGGGCATTGAAATATCAAGTAATGATATCAGACTTTATACGCACTATTGGATATGTCCCATAACCTCAGCATTTGCTGAGGTTTTTGTGTTTTTTGGTTGTTATTGAAGGTTATTCCCTATATAATATTAGGGGTAGATTCGTATAAAAGGCACAGGTGCCTTATAATAAGAAAGGTTGGTTTTTTAAATGATGGAACTTAGAACAATTAATACGATAAGAATGCTGTCAGCTGAAGCAATTCAGGCAGCTAACTCAGGTCATCCAGGATTACCTCTTGGCGCAGCACCTATGGCATACACGTTATGGGCAAAAGAGATGAAGCATAACCCACACAACCCACTCTGGCAAAACAGAGACAGATTCGTCCTCTCAGCAGGTCACGGATCGATGCTACTTTATTCATTGCTTCATTTGTTTGAATATGGTTTGTCTATTGAGGAAATTAAGAATTTCAGACAATTTGGCAGCAAGACGCCAGGCCATCCTGAATATGGACATACCGCTGGCGTTGAAATCTCAACCGGACCACTGGGACAAGGTATTGCCAATGCAGTGGGCTTTGCGATGGCAGAAAAACACTTAGCTGCGAAATTTTGCAGACCAGGCTATCCCGTTGTCGATCATCATACGTATGCACTGGCAGGCGATGGTTGTATGATGGAAGGCATTTCATACGAAGCGGCTTCACTTGCGGGCACACTCAAACTCGGAAAACTCATCGTTCTTTATGATTCAAATAGAATTACCATTGAAGGCAGCACTGAGATTGCCTTTACAGAAAATGTAGGCGCACGTTTCGAAGCCATGCACTGGCAGGTACTTACTGTAGAAGATGGAAATGATCTCGCAGCTATTGAGACAGCCCTTCAAAAAGCAAAAGCTGAAACGGAAAGGCCTTCATTTATTGAGATCAAGACGATCATCGGTTATGGATGCCCATCAAAACAAGATTCACACAAAGTACACGGCGCACCACTTGGTCAAGACGGCATCGATGAAATGTCTACATTCCTCGGCATGACCGATCGAAAGGCGTTCGAAGTACCAACAGATGTTAAAACGCATATGACTGACCTCGTAAAATCGCTTGAAAAAAATGAAGCGGTCTGGCATGCAAATTTTGAGGCTTACTCAAAAGCACATCCAGAGCTCGCTGAAGAATATGCGCAGTGGTTCTCTGGCGATGCGCCAATGGCTTACCTCGAATCGGATGCATTCTGGAACTATTCAGAAGCGACTGCGTCAAGAAGTTCTTCAGGTAAAATACTCAACGCACTTGCTGACCACATGCCGAATTTGTTCGGTGGGTCCGCTGACCTTGCACCTTCTAACAACTCAGATATGAAGAAAAGAACGTCGTTTAAAGCATCCAATCCAGAAGGTTCAAACCTTCACTTTGGCGTTAGAGAGCATGCAATGACGGCTATAGTAAACGGTTTACAAGCACATGGCGGCGTTAGACCTTATGCATCGACGTTCTTCGTATTTACAGATTATATGAAGCCAGCGATTCGTTTGGCAGCGCTTATGAACTTGCCGGTCACTTATATTTTGACGCATGATAGCATCGGCGTCGGTGAAGATGGCCCAACGCACCAACCGATTGATCAATTGGCGATGCTTAGAGCGATTCCAAAGCTCAAAGTCATCAGACCAGCTGATGCAAGAGAAGTAACGGCGGCTTGGTACACGGCGATGACGTCAAAAGACGCACCCGTCGCGCTCATCTTGACGCGTCAGAACCTTCCAGAACTTCCGGGCTCATCACGTGAAGCGCTTAAAGGGGCCTATGTCATCTCAAAAGAAGAAAAGAAAGTGGATATCGTCCTCATCGCCACGGGTTCAGAAGTATCCCTCGCAGTGGATGCGCAAAAGGCACTTAAAGCCGAAGGCATCGATGCTAGAGTTGTCTCTATGCCTTGCCAAGAGTTATTCGATGCCCAAAGTGATGCATATAAAGCAGAGGTCCTCACAAAAGGCGTACCTAAACTCGCAATTGAAGCGGCGAGCTCTTTTGGATGGCACAAATACGCATGTGACGTCATCGGCCACGATGATTTTGGTCTTTCAGCACCTGCAGACAAATTGTTCCATGCATTTGGTTTTACTGTGGAAAATATCGTTGCACGTACAAAGAAATTGATCGGATAAAAGCAATTCTATAAAAGCAATCA
>JBBRVO010000003.1:0-85560 GCA_038246775.1 Peptostreptococcales bacterium
TAAATGAACGAGTTCATTGACGCGTACGTTAATAAGGTCCAATTTTTCACGCGGTGTCAAACCAGAAGGATCGACGTCTTCATACCCAGAACTCAATTGATTCTTAAGTGCCGCAACGCGGACCATAAAAAATTCATCGAGGTTATTTGAGAAGATAGCACTGAACTTTAAACGTTCAAGTAGCGGGGTTGTGGTGTCATCCATTTCCATTAGTACTCTTCTATTAAATTCCAGCCAGCTAAGCTCGCGATTTAGTAACATTAGTCCACGTCCTTTATTTCTGGGATGATGCCAAACGTATTGGCAAAGTTGTCTATGGTAAATTCAAAGCTCCACTCTTCTAAAACAGTCTCTTCACTGCGCTTGACGCGGATGAGAAAATTGGTCTCTGTGATTTGTGTATCAATAATCTCTATGCGTTGATTTTTACTCTTATCCAAGGCATCGACGATGGATAAAATTGACGCGAGCTTAAAGATACGTACTTGGTCATCGCTGTGTATGCCCGGTATATTTGCCGCATACATCTTTTGTTCAGAGCTTGAAATAAGTCTGCATATGTGTGCTATCATTAGAGATTCATCGTGTTTGACACCGAAGATATCCAAATTGCTTATTTTTTCAAATGAGGTAATCAAGTAGTCTTTCATCCTAGTAAATTTACCGATTTCATGCAAAATTGCGGAAAGTCGAAGCAATAGTTCGTCGCGTTCATGAAATTGATAGGTTTCTCTCAGTGATTTGAAGAGCAATTGGGCGTTGTGCTCCATGTACTTCACATGTGCATCACCACTTTTGTAGCGCTTGCTGATCTCGTAAGCCAAAGTAAAGACATCGTTGTTGAAAAATTTATATTTAGTCAACTGATAAGCCTTTTCAATGGACTCAGCAAGGATGCCATCTCTCAAAGAAACATTTGGAATTTGTATCATTTCAGAATCAACGAGCTCGGTAAACACATCATAAACGATGATGGTTGCAAGAAATTCATACCAATTGATACCGGCGCCTTCAATATTCCGTCTGAGTTCATAGTCGCTTGACATTGCTTTTGACGCGAATGATTTAAACTCGGACATGGGAATCTCTTCCCTAGAGCCAAAGAGAACTTCTTTAAGTTGCTTGGCATCGCCGCCAACGGCTATGAAATGTTTTAGTGTCTTAGCTTCAATATTCGGCCAAATATGCGACGTTCTCGTCACGACGAGTTCACGTAGGACATGTGGATAATTAACCGTGCGTCCTTCGAGCTCAATCAGGATATATTTGAGGCTTTTTATGCCTAATTTGATTTCATCGTTTTTTATCAGTTTGTTTTGACTATAGATGCTGATGTCACAACTTCCTGAATTTACTTCAACTAGGAGTGCACCTTTGCGCACATCTTGATAATTCGGCATCTTATCTCGAATTGACTTATAAGTTAAAAATTTCTCGACCGTATCTTCCACGACCTCAACTTCGATACCCGTTTTCATACGTATGATTTCTACGATATTTTTGGAATTCTCAGCTTCCCTAAGTGCACTCGTAGCAACGGCTTTATAGTTGACGACACCGTAACTCTCCATGATTTGTTTGAAATAGTTGAGTGTATCAATGGCTTCTCTGACGGTTTCAAGTTGGATCGCATTAGATAAAAACACTTCATCTCCCAGTGGAATAGAAACTGAAAGATCCTCCAAAACTTCGATATCGCCTCTGTTAACCTGAACGACCTTCAATTTTACGGCATTTGATCCTAAATCGATTGCTGCGAATAAATGGTCCATGTGGATTTCCTTTCCTAATTAAACTAAAAGTGGCGCATAGAGATTAATCTTCATTTGGTAGATTATTATCATAGACCCTATCATCTTCTAACGACTGAATAAGTTCATGTGATAGCGTATTTGCTTCGTTAGTTTCTTGACTATCGTTTGGTTTCTTACGCAGTGCTTTTTTTGAGACTTTCACAATGCGCTTTTCTTCGTTTTTCTCTTTAACGTTATCTTCATTTTTGTCTTTTTTGTCTTTTTTGTCTTTCAACTTTTTAGAACGACAAAGTGACCCTTCTTCATTTGCGACGCGACCACATTTTGAACATAAATATTTCGGGTTATCAACAAGATGCATGTACTTCTTGGCATGGTCATCTAAAAAACCGTCGCTGACGAGTTTGCATAATTTTTTTGACATAATCCTATCTCCTTTTGGGTCAATATGACCCTCGTTTTATCTTATCCGTTAATATATATCCAAATTTACATCATTATAACAATTATAGGCGTTTTTCATAAAAAAGGCACAGTTGAAGTATTCTTAATACATTCTACTGTGCACCTTAGATCTTATAAAGACTTTGCCAAATGGACATTAAATAAGGGTGCGGGTTTTATAAATACTTAAAAATGGGCTGCTCAGACTCGGTTACGCGAACCACTAATTTGAACGCCTTTTCATTGGCGAATGCGTCCAGCAAAGTTTTGAATGGTTTTAAGAAGATGCTTTCACTTTCAAATGGCCAACATCGACTAAAATTAACTCCGTTCCTATTACCGTTTGAGCTTCATGATATTTAAGATCAGCTGTGATAAAAATATCAGCGTTCATAGCGATGGCGTCTTCAATAAAATCTGAGGAGGCGCCGCTTGATATGGCAACCGTATGAATCATCCTAGTATAGCGCTCGGTGTCAATATTGGCTAGCTTGATGCAATTAATTTCAAAAATCGATTTTGTACGCTGAATAAAATCTTTAATTGACAAATCTTCTGACAGTTCACCGATAATGCCGAATTTATGCAAGGCATTGAGAGGCTCTTTCGACTGTAAGTGATAGTGTTCGGCGATGGTGTGATTGATGCCGAATTCAAAAGAACGGTCAATATTCGTGTGCGCCGCAATGACCGAAATCTTATGCTGGATAAGCTTAAGCAATAAGCGACCAATCCTATCTTCAGTAGTTATCGTCTTGACGCCAGTAAAGATGATGGGATGATGTGTGACAATCAGCTCAAATTTGCCTTCAATTGCTTCCGTAACGACTTCTTCTGTTAGGTCCAACGCAAGCAGGATTTTTTCAGCTGGGGCATAATAGTCACCTATTAAAAGTCCGACATTGTCCCATGATTCAGCGGTTTCAAATGGTGCAATCAAATCTATGAATTTGTAGATATCTTGAACGCGGACCATTGATTGCTGAGTCATCAGAACCTCCTTGTTAAGTCTGTTGGTATTTTACTCTGACTAAGCTCTAAAGCTCAATCTAATTTTAGAGAGCGTCTCAAGTTTTTCTGTACAGAATGTGACTTTCTCACTTGGTTCTGAGTTCTTGATTTTGGAGAGTATGTTTTGATACTTTTTTTCTTTGAAATCTAAAAAATCGAAATAGTCCTTGACTTGACTTCTGAGTATTGCCTTACCAAATTCAAGATCTTCCCCAACGATTGGAATCAAGTCATAATCACTTATTCCAACCTCTTCATTGCTTCCTGTAGTAACTACGATCATCTCGTAGTCCTTATGGGCGTCTTTAATAAAATGATCCCATAGAATATTGAAACCACTTTCAAGGAGCCAACTACGCAAGGGTTCTTGTTCTGTCATAGGTTGAAGCACAAAGAAAGCAAAGCTTTTTGATTTTTCAAGATTTTTCGACAATATTTCTTGAATTAATCCTCCGCCCATACCTGCAATGTAGATGAGGTCAACTTCTCCATCTTTAAGCGGTTCAATGCCACTACCGAGTCTGAAAGTCGCTAGTTTGGCATAATCCGTACCCTCAAATGTCTGAATGGCATTTTCAAGAGGCCCTTTATTAATGTCACAAAGAATACTTTTTTCGATCATCTGTTTATCAAACATCGTATACGGCAGATAGCCATGGTCCGTGCCCACATCGGCAATAGACGTAAGTTTTTTATTGAGTTTAGCGGCTTGTTCCATCAATGCGTTCAAACGGCCAGAAATTTTAAATTTTTGCATAGGGTCCCCTTATGAAAATAGAATTTGCAGGCGCAAATTCTATTTTGATTTATGTTTTAGATTTTATTATAAATAGACTTAATCTAAATGGTCTTATTCTAAATAATCTTTGAGTTTCTTACTTCTGCTTGGGTGCTTGAGTTTTCTGAGCGCTTTTGCCTCGATTTGTCTGATGCGTTCTCTTGTAACATCAAACTCCTTACCAACTTCTTCAAGCGTTCTGGCACGACCGTCTTCAAGGCCAAATCTGAGTTTTAAAACCTTTTGCTCTCTTGGCGTTAAGGTCTCAAGTACTTCCATGAGTTGCTCTTTTAGCATGGAGAATGCCGCAGCATCTGCTGGTGCTGGTGCGTCGTTATCTGGAATGAAATCGCCAAGATGCGAATCTTCTTCTTCGCCAATTGGCGTTTCAAGCGATACAGGCTCTTGAGCAATCTTTAGAATTTCACGCACTTTCTCTACAGTCATGTCCATTTCTTTGGCAATCTCTTCTGGAAGTGGTTCACGACCGTATTCTTGAAGCAACTGACGTTGCACGCGAATTAATTTGTTGATAGTTTCAACCATATGCACAGGAATACGAATGGTTCTCGCTTGATCAGCTATGGCACGTGTAATGGCTTGACGAATCCACCATGTGGCATAGGTCGAGAATTTAAAACCTTTTGTCCAATCAAATTTTTCAACAGCTTTAATCAAGCCCAAGTTCCCTTCCTGAATGAGATCGAGGAAAAGCATACCGCGGCCAACGTATTTTTTTGCGATACTGACGACGAGGCGTAAGTTGGCTTCACAAAGTTTGCGTTTAGCCTCTTCATCGCCAAACGCCATGCGTTTTGCAAGTTCAACTTCTTCATCACCAGAAAGGAGTGCTACCTCACCGATTTCTTTTAAGTACATACGTACTGGATCGTCGATGTTAATACCTTTTGGGATGGAAATATCGATTATTTTTTCATCTTCGTCTTCGTCTTCAGCAGGTTCAAGTTCATTTAAACGGTCCAAATTGTCTATATCGTCAATATCATCATCTATGTCATCTAAATCTTCTAATTCTTCTAAATCTTCCAAATCAATGTCTTCAATGTCTGCGATATCATCTATGTCAATTGCGTCTTCTTCATCTTCGGGTATGACAGTAATATTCATGGCGGCAAAGGCTTCATAAATTTCGTCGATTTGATCCTTGTCAATTTCGATTTCCGAAAGCTTGTCCTGAATTTCTAAATAAGTCAGACTCCCGGATTTTTTACCTTTTTTGATTAGCCCTTTTACAATCTCTTGGTGTTTGGCATTCAATTTTTCACTCAATTGAATTGCCTCCTTTCAGTTTTTTAATTTATGGTTCCTCATTTTCATGGTTAGTGCCTGTTTCTCAATGCGTCTTTGTTGAATCAACTGCTGAAGATTAGCTTGCTCATCAGAATCTTTAAGTTGTAAATTAAGAGATTCAATTTCATCATCGAGGTTTAAAAGCAATAAGTTGTTGATAATGAAGTCAATATCAATGTCGGAAACGTTGTCAATTTGGCTTTGTATGATGTCAAGCAGCCCAGTGGATATCGAAAGGTCTGCATTTTCGATGATATGTTGCATCGAAAATTCGGTGTGTGTGTTGTAATAGCTGATGACATAATCAATAATTTCTTGAAGCGCGTCTGTGTAATTAAACTGAGCAATCATGGCTTTGTTCTGATCGGATAAAGTATCGAATTTATGAATGTAGAACGTGACCAGTTGTCTTTCAAGATAGCGTTTTTTATCACTTGAAATCTTTGGAATGGCTTCAGCTTTCTTATTCTTGGTATGAAAGCCATACTGGGCATTTGCATTATAATTTTCTTTGAAAACCTCTTTGGCAATAAGTTCCCTACTGACGTCTAGCAGATTGGAGAGATTGTCGATATAAAGGTTTTTTTCGAATGCGTTAGTGAGTTCCCCGATTATAACAACCACTTTAGATAAAAATTCAATCTTTTCCTGGTCGTTGTTTAAATTATAAGCCTGCATGAGGTGATTGATACGATATTCAGTGGCCGTGACCGCCGTGTCGATCTTCTCTTTAAATTTTTCAGCACCATACTTTTTAAGATAATCATCGGGGTCCATATTCTCACCTAAGACAATGATCTTTATTTTGTCCACAATACCTTGTAGGACATCTAGACTTCGAAGGGTTGCCTTTTGGCCAGCAAAATCCGAATCGTAGCATATGATGATTTCGTCGGCATATCTGCGCATTAAACGTCCATGCTCAGAGGTAAGAGCGGTTCCAAGTGTTGCAACTGCATTGGTAAAACCATACGTATGCAGGGCGATGACGTCCATATAACCTTCAGAGATGATGAGTTGTTTTTTGTCTGAGTGATTGTTTTTAGCGAGGTTAAGTCCATAAAGGGTCTGACTCTTGTTAAAAACTTCAGTCTCAGGAGAATTTAGATATTTTGGAAGCGAGTCGTCCATGACACGTCCGCCAAAGCCGATGACTTTGCCTTTTGGGTTGATGATTGGAAACATAATCCTGTTTCTGAATCGGTCATAATAACGCGTTTTTTCTTTGTTTGGTATGATGAGTCCAACATTTTCAAGATCTGAGATGGCGTATTTTTGTGACAAACTCTTGAGTAAATCGGACCAAGCATCACTTGAAAAACCGATGCCAAATTGCTTGACGACGTCGACGTGTATGCCGCGCCTTTCAAGATAAGCTAATGCATCAGGTTGTGTACGCAGATTTTTGTAGAAAAAAATTGCGGCGTCTCTTAATATATCATAGTACTTTCCATGTTGACTACTGTTTTTTTGTCCAACACCTTTAGCAAACTGAGTGATGTCCACATGATACTTATCCGCCAAAAACTCAACGGCGTCTATGCTGTCCAAATTCTCATACTGTGTGATGAAGTTGATGGCATTGCCAGCAGCACCACAACCAAAACAGTGATACAACTGCTTGTCTTCAGATATTATGAATGAAGGTGTCTTTTCGTTGTGAAATGGGCATAAAGCTTTGTAATTTTTACCGGAGCGATCAACCGTTATATAACTTGAGATGACATCAACGAGATTGACGTTGTCGAGTATATAGTCGAAAATATTCCCCTCAGATCTATTGCTCATTTCTTCACCTTTCTATAACTAATAAGTGCCTCTAACTATTTCGACATTTTAAGTAAAAATCCTTTTTTATTACAAAAGTTTATTAAATAAATAAATAAATATTTTTGAATAATGTTTTTAAGGGTTAATATAACCAAAATTTAGGAATGAATAGTTCTTTATATAAGTTGACGGCATAACGGTCAGACATGCTAGCGACGTAGTCTTTGACGGCTTCAACACCATCCCCATTTTCATAATCTTCTGCACGTTCACTGGGCATCTGCTCGGGATGTTTTTTATAGTAATCATAGAGCGATTCCACAATATATTCAGCGCGCTCTTCTTCTTTTTTTGCCTCTTTATTAAAATAAACGTTCTCGAACATAAAATCGCGGAGTTTAATAAACGCGTCTTCAATAGATGCACTCATTTTGATTGTTGGAGAATGCTCACTGTTTATGATGATATCCATAATCATCGTATTGATGCGTTCACTATGAGAGCGGCCGAGTGTTATTTTTAATGACTCTGGGATATCGTGGCCATTTAAAACGCCTGCTCTAATAGCATCATCAATATCGTGGTTGAGATAGGCAACGCGATCACATTTACTGACTATCTGACCTTCAAGGGTCTTTGGCATACCTGAAGAACCGTGGTTTAAGATGCCGTCTCTAACTTCTTCTGTCAAGTTCATACCGTATCTGCTTTTTTTTCTGCGCTCCAAATAATCCACAACACGTAGACTTTGTTCATTGTGTTTAAAACCAGTCGGATGAATTGCGTTGAGTCGTGATTCGCCACAGTGTCCAAATGGCGTGTGACCAAGATCATGTCCGAGTGCGATGGCTTCTGTTAAATCCTCGTTTAAACTGAGTGCTCTAGCTATGGTACGTGAAAGTTGTGCGACTTCAAGCGTGTGTGTTAACCGTGTCCTATAATGATCCCCTTCTGGGGATAAAAAAACTTGTGTCTTATGTTTGAGGCGTCTAAAAGATTTACAATGCAAGATGCGGTCTCTGTCCCTTTGATAATCGGTACGCAGTGGACACGGTTCTTCAGGTGACCTTCGGCCAATAGAATAGATCGCCTTTTGAGCCCTTTCATCTAAAAGCTGAAGCTCCATTTGTTCTTGAGAGTCACGCGTATTAATCATCTAATATTCCTCCACTTCCATAAAAATCGTCAATACCATAATTGTATGTATACATGACGTAAAAATCAATCGTCAAATTGTGAATGTTTTTCATAAGGGAATAGGAGCTGATGTCAGCTCCTATTCTTTAATGGTGTAGCATGATTTATTTGTTGTTAATCGCCGCGTGGGCAGCAGCTAAACGTGCGATTGGTACGCGATAAGGTGAACAGGATACGTAGTTTAAACCCGCTCTATGACAGAAATCAATAGATTTCGGTTCGCCACCATGCTCGCCACAAATGCCAATTTTAAGATCAGATTTAACACCTCTGCCTAGGTCTACCGCCATCGTTATCAGTTTGCCGACGCCGTTTTGATCGATTGTTTCAAATGGATCTTTATCAAATACGTTTTTCTTGAGATACTCAGGTAAGAATTTACCAGAGTCATCGCGTGAGAAACCAAGCGCCATTTGGGTCAAGTCGTTTGTACCAAATGAGAAGAACTCAGCTTCAGTAGCAATTTCATCGGCAATCAGACAAGCTCTAGGCACTTCAATCATGGTGCCAATCTTGTAATCGAGGGCAATGTCGCCTTCTCCGATAATTTGATCCGCTACTTTTTTAACGAGGTCTCTTAGGATTGTAAATTCCTTCATATGACCGACAAGTGGAATCATAATTTCTGGTTTGACGTCGATGCCTAGCTCTTTTTTACAATATAAAGCGGCTTCAATGATGGCGATGCTTTGCATCTCATAAATTTCTGGATACGTAATACCTAATCGACAGCCTCTATGACCTAGCATAGGATTGACTTCCGAAAGGTTTTCAATTTTATATTTGACGAATTCATAGGTTTGGCCAAGATCTTTTGCCAAACTTCTGATTTCTTCATCTTTATGCGGTACAAACTCATGCAATGGTGGATCAAGTAAACGTACAGTAACTGGTCTTGCACCTAGTGCTTTAAAGATACCGATAAAATCTTCTCTTTGATAAGGCAGTAGTATTCTGAGTGATTCAAGTCTTTCTTGTAAAGTGCCTGAAAGAATCATTCTTCTTACATTTAAAATACGCTCTTCACTGAAGAACATGTGCTCAGTACGGCAAAGACCAATCCCTTCTGCGCCAAATGTTACGGCGGTTTCAGCATCAAGCGGCGTATCCGCATTGGTTCTGATACCAAGTGTTCTAAATTCATCTGCCCATGATAACAAGAGTGCAAAATCGCCTGTCAAGGCAACTTCAACGGTATCGAGTTTGCCTTTATAGACAGTCCCCGTATTGCCATCGAGTGAAATCCAGTCGCCTTCTTTAAAGATTTCATCACCAGCTGTGAAGTATTTGTCTTCTTCATCGACGGAAATCTCACTACAGCCTGCGACACAGCATTTACCCATACCTCTTGCAACAACCGCAGCGTGAGAAGTCATACCACCTCTAGCTGTTAAAATACCGTTTGCAACAACCATGCCTTCTATATCTTCAGGGGACGTTTCAGTTCGAACTAAAATCGACTCAACGCCTTTTTCCTTTTGTCGTGCAACGTCTTCTGAATGGAAGTAAATACGTCCAGATGCAGCACCTGGCGATGCCGGCAATCCTTTTGCGACAGCAGTGGCATTTGTAAGTGCTTCAGGACTAAACATCGGATGCAAGAGTTGGTCAAGTTGAGAAGGTTGCACGCGAAGAAGTGCTTCTTCTTTCGAGATAACCCCGCTTTCTACCATGTCAACAGCTACTTTTACAGCGGCAAATGCAGTTCTCTTGCCCGTTCTGGTTTGAAGCATATATAGTTTGCCGCGTTCAACGGTAAATTCGATATCCTGCATGTCTCTATAGTGTTTTTCGAGAGAATTTGCGACATCGACGAATTGTTGATAGACTTCTGGCAATGCGTCTTTGAGTTCATCAATTTCTTGAGGTGTCCTGATCCCTGCAACGACGTCTTCGCCTTGCGCATTGATCAAAAATTCGCCAAATAGTTTGTTTTCGCCGGTAGATGGGTTTCTAGTAAAGGCGACGCCTGTTCCTGAAGTATTGCCCATATTGCCAAATACCATGGATTGAATGTTAACAGCGGTTCCCAAATCGTGTGGGATATCGTTATAATTTCTATAAACCCTAGCGCGATCGTTGTTCCATGAACCAAATACAGCTTCTATAGACATCATCATCTGATCAACCGGGTTCATCGGAAATTCAAAGCCCTTCTCTTTTTTGACGATGGCTTTGTATGCGCTGATAATTTCCGTAAAGTCTTCAACCGTCAATTGTGTATCCAGTTGATAACCTTGACGCTCTTTTTGCCCGTCCAAAACGCGGTCAAACTTATACTTAGGTATTTCTAAGACGACGTCTCCAAACATTTGAATAAATCTGCGATAACAGTCATAGGCAAACCGTTTGTTTCCCGTCAGTTGTGCGAGTCCCTCTACTGAGTTGTCATTAAGACCCAAATTTAAAACGGTGTCCATCATGCCGGGCATAGATACAAAAGCCCCTGAACGAACCGATACAAGGAGCGGGTCATTAAAGTCTCCGAGTACTTTACCGGTTTTTTGCTGCAACCCATCGAGATATTCAAGGATTTCAGCTTTGATGCGGTCGGAAATTTTCTTTCCATCGACATAGTATTGATTACAAGCTTCAGTTGTGATGGTGAAGCCATCGGGAACCGGCAATCCAATCTTTTTCATTTCGGCTAGATTGGCACCCTTTCCTCCCAATGTTTTTTTCATTTCCTTGCACCCTTCTTCAAAGGCATAAACATACTTATTCATCATAAAAACCTTCCCTCACAAAGAATTTTTATAAAAAACCCATAGTAATCCAGAGACTTACTATGGGTCAATTACCTTAAAGATACTGCACTTTAGCCTACTTCAATTTGATGTTGAGTCCCGTAATTTCGAGAATAATGCTCGCTGTTTCTTCGATGGCTTTATTCGCGACATTGATAACAGGACAACCCAGTTGTTTGTACACTTGTTCGGCGTAATCTAACTCATGAAGAATGCGATCGAAATTGGCATATTCCACATCCGAGGAAAGGCCAAGAGCCCTAAGTCGTTCGATGCGAATTTCATTGAGTTTTTCAGGTGAATTGGTAAGTCCAATTAATTTATTCTTTGAAACTTGAAATATTTCTTTTGCCACTTGAATTTCGGGTACCAGTGGCACATTGGCCACTTTTACATTTTTATGGGATAGATACATGCTTAGCGGCGTTTTTGAAGTTCTCGATATGCCAAGTAGCACGACATCTGCATATTTGAGACCTCTTAAATCCTTACCATCGTCATACTTGACAGCGAATTCAATCGCTGCAACGCGTTCAAAATAATCATCGTCGAGTTTGTACATCGTGCCAGGTTTTCTCGCTGGCTTATCACCAAAGAACGAGGCAAATTGTGTGAGTACTGGCGATAAAATGTCATGACATAAGACATTGTGTTGCGCGCACATCTTCACGATAGTGTTGGTCAAATCTTCTAAAACTGTGGTAAATAGAATCATGGATTTGTGTTTAGAGGCTTCAATGACAATCTCCTCGACTGCATCGGCGTCACGAACGTAATTGTACTTCTTTACGACATAATCTTTATTTAAAAATTGATTCATGGCTGCTCTGGCAACATGTGATGCTGTCTCTCCTAGCGAATCTGAAAGTATAAAAATATAATATCGATTGTCCATCTAAACCTCCCCAAAAAAATGCTACATCATAATATTTATATCCAAATATAAAACTTTAAAACGACAAATTTAGATAATAGCATTAAAAATAATTTATCAGTCTATAAGGTTAAAACTTTAGTCTTTCATTGATGAAAGCCACCAAGTCTTGGATTTTTACACGCTCTTGAGTCATTGAATCCCTATGTCGAATTGTCACGCTTTGATCTTCTTCCGATTCAAAATCGTAAGTAATGCAAAATGGCGTACCAATCTCATCATGACGTCTATATCGCTTGCCTATGCTGCCTGAGTCGTCAAAATCGACATTGAAATGCTCTGCAAGGCTTTCAAAAACTTTCTCTGCAGATGCGTTCAACTTTTTAGATAATGGGAACACAGCTGCTTTAAATGGTGCTAGTGCTGGATGGAATCTTAGTACAATGCGGCTTGTGCCATCTTCAAGTGCCTCTTCATCATAGGCGTCAACTAAAAAAGCGAGTGTCACACGGTCAGCTCCAAGTGAAGGCTCGATACAATAAGGCACAAATTTGTCGTTAGTAATTGGATCTTGATACATAAGATCAACTTTGGCATGCGTCATATGCGCTTTTAAGTCAAAGTCTGTACGATCTGCAATACCCCATAGTTCGCCCCATCCAAATGGGAAGCGATACTCAATATCTGTTGTTGCATTTGAATAATGTGACAATTCTTCTGCTTCATGGTCTCTAAATTTAACATGATCAGGTTGCATGCCGAGTTTATGCAGCCATGACATACAGAATGCTTTCCAGTATTCAAACCATTTGAGGTCTTCTCCCGGTTCGCAGAAGAATTCGAGTTCCATTTGTTCAAATTCACGTGTTCTGAATGTGAAGTTACCTGGTGTGATTTCGTTTCTGAATGACTTCCCTATTTGTCCGATACCGAAAGGCAACTTTTTGCGAGAGGCACGTTGAATGGCTTTGAAGTTTACGAAAATACCTTGTGCCGTCTCTGGTCTCAAGAAAATTTCAGTAGATGTATCTTCTACAACGCCTTGAAATGTCTTGAACATGAGATTGAATTGGCGAATGTTTGTGAAATTGATGGCACCACAATTCGTGCATTTAATACCTTCAGAAGCAATGTAGGCTTCCATTCGTTCATTGCCCCAAGCATCGACAGCGTCTGGCGTTTCGCCTTTTGCCATCATATGTGCTTCAATGAGTTGATCTGCTCTATATCTCGTTTTACACGCTTTACAGTCCATAAGGGGATCGTTGAATCCACCAACGTGACCAGAAGCGACCCAAACTTCAGGATTCATGAGTATTGCCGTGTCTATGCCGACATTATATGGCGAACTTTGTACAAATTTTTTCCACCAAGCTTGCTTGACGTTATTTTTAAGTTCAACGCCTAATGGACCGTAATCCCAAGTATTCGCCAAACCGCCGTAGATGTCAGATCCCGGGAAAATAAAGCCCCTTGATTTTGATAATGCAACAATTTTATCCATAGTTAATGGTTCCATAGTGCCTCCTGTTAAATTTTTTCACAATATTTTTTGACAAATAAAAAATCTTCCATCTCTTAATAAAATAAGGGACGAAAGATTATTCCGCGGTTCCACCCTAGTTGGCAAATAGCCCACTTGAATTGGCATAGCTCAGAAGCGCCTTCATACTTTGGGAACATCGGCTCACACCATCCGCCAACTCTCTTTTGAGCCCTCACTATTACTATTCTTCGTCATTGCAGCACTTTTTTTTGATTCTAACACAAATATTATAACCTGTAAAGCGATTTGCTACTTATTTGTGTCCTCATCGTCTGGTATATAATAATCTTCTTCATTTTCTTCATCGTCTTTATTGTCACTATTTTCTACATCTGAACGATTATCCGTATGTGCGTCATTGTGCTTTGCATCATACTCAGACTTCATATTCTTCTTCTCTTTGTTGATCATGTTAATGAATTCGTCAAATTTATCTTGTGTCAAATCATTAAAGTTAATCATGCCACCATCTTTTTTCAATATCTTGATTTCACAACCAGTTGCGATAGCAGCGATAATGCCTGCGACCGTTGGAATGGTAAAAATAACGGCGCTA
This sequence comes from Peptostreptococcales bacterium, assembly GCA_038246775.1. Taxonomy (GTDB): domain Bacteria; phylum Bacillota; class Clostridia; order Peptostreptococcales; family Acidaminobacteraceae; genus Fusibacter_C. The sequence continues at coordinate 13,989 of JBBRVO010000003.1, forward strand.
ATGGCACCCGCGAATATAGGAAGATCCAAGATGACTTTTCCGCTTTTTTCTATTAGGATCTGGCTAACCATTCCTTCGTTGACGAGCGCTTTGAGTCGATCGATGATTTCTTGACCATTTGCTTTCTTTGAAGATTTTGTCTCGGATTGTTCTTCAAGATAGACGATGGCCTTCAAAACATCGCCATCGTTGAGTTCTAACGCTTCTTTTGCCAATTTGTAATTCACGCCAGTTCTGCCAATTACTTCATCCACCATTTCAAGTGTAATTCTCATATGAATTCTCCTTATTAAACAAATTGTTAACTGTATTATACCACTTTATATTTTATTAGAGACATCTTTTTCAGATTTATAGCTTGTTTTTAATGAGATTCTAATTATTGTATAGATATAAAAAAGCAGTGTCTTACGGTTGAAACCGTTTGACACTGCTTTAATTAAATGATTAGATGGTAAACTTGCCAATATTCTCTTCGAGTTTGAGTGCCAATTCTCTGAGTTTTTCAGCAGATGAAGCGACTTCTTCTACGATGGCAGTTTGTTCTTGCATTGAAGCACTTACTTCTTCTGATGCGGCTGCCGCCTCTTCTGAAATGCTTGCAATACTTGAGATGCTATCGAGGATTTCAATCTTGCTCGAATCGAGTACTTCAATATCTTTAGATACGGCATCTATGACGCCTTGTATGCTTGTAATGCCTTGGAAGATTGCCCTAAAAGATTCTTCAACCTTCTGTACAGCTAGGTTTTGATCGTTTGAACGGAGTTTAACTTCTTGCATGATCGTCACGGTATTTTTACTACCAGATTGAATGCTACCGACGATATTTTTAATTTCGCCTGCAGCTTTGCTTGATTCTTCTGCAAGTTTTCTAATTTCATCTGCAACAACAGCAAACCCTCTACCGTGTTCGCCAGCTCTTGCCGCTTCAATAGAAGCATTAAGTGCCAAGAGATTAGTCTGTTCAGCAATCGTGCTAATTGCTTGAACGATGCTGCCAATAGCAAGCGATTGATCGGCAAGTTGTTGGATGGCAATTTCAGTTTTATGCGTTGCATCGTTATTTTCTGTATTCTTTTGACGTAATACATTAACGGCGTCCACGCTGCTCTTATTAATATCACTCGCTTTAGTTGTCTGATCAATCATTGAAACGATGTTCTCAGTAAGCGTCTTGATATTTTTACCCATTTGTGTGGCAATCTTGCTACTCGTTTCACTGTCAGCAGCTTGTTTAGAAGCACCCATGGCGACTTCTTCAACGGCATGGGAAACTTCTTTAGCCGCTTGAGTTGCACGATCTGATAAGCCAACAAGATCACTTGAAGATGACAACACGTTTGAAGTAGCGTCATGAACGTTGTGCATAAGACCTGAAATGCTATCGAGCATCTCATTTAAATCATCAGAAAGTTGTCCGATCTCATCGTTTGTTTTGATGCTGATGCGTTTCGATAAATCACCTTTGCTGACGACGCTGATATATTGACTAATTAATTTGATGTTTTTTAGTATGACATTTGAAAATATAACGGCAACAACGATGGCGATGGCAAGTAACAAGGAAGAAATGACAATCAATGTTATTAACAGCGTTCTCGTTTGATCGGCGATTTCACCTTCATCGACCATAGCGACAAGCTTCCATCCGAGTTCATCAATAGATGTCAAGAAGGCAATTTTGTTGACGCCTTCATATTTATATTCAAATTGTCCTGAAGTGTTGTTGAGTATAAAATTTCTCAAAGATTCAATGGGAATTTCTTTACCGACTTTTTCTAAATCTGGATGTGTAAAAGGAAGACCACTTGAATCGACGACCATAACATAGCCGTTTTTACCAAGAGTGATAGCGTTCATTGTCTCGGCTATTTTTGAAATATCGAGATCAATTGCCATGACACCTTCAAAACTACCAGAAAAACTTTTAACAGGTTTAGCGGCGGATATGACGACGCGACCAAGATCAGTGGCATCCGGATAAGGTTGTGTCCAAATAAAATCATCAGCTGCTACAGCATCCGTATACCAAGGACGGCTTGTTGGGTCATAATCGGCTGGAAGGTCAACTGCGGGCCAAATATGGAATGATTTATCTTTATACCCAACATAGACATTTTTTACTTCTGCATATTCGTTGATAAATGAGGTAAATGATTTATACATCCATTCCTGATTTTCTACGACAGCTCTAGCAGATTTAACATTGGGATCTTCTGACATCAATCGTGAGGCGCGTTCGTAAATCGCCATGTAGTTCAACGTGCTGTTCTTAATTTGAGCAGAAACTTCAGTTGTAGAATTTTTCATATTTTCATAAAACGAATCGGTAGTAATCTTGTAGATAATACCACTTAATGCAATCATCGGAATTGTGATTACAAGAACAAATGCTAAAATTAATTTTGCGCGCAAACTAAACCTTTTTTTCATATTTCGCCCTCCCCATATAGTTACAAACCTTGCAATGATAAATTGATACCCTGAATGTTTAAAATATTACCATATTTTAATATAAAAAGAAATAAAGTATATAAACACTTTCTTGTCAATCTTTAAAGTTGCAATTTTACAACCAAATTTTAAGTGTTGTACAAAAATTTGAAATTTAGATGGAAGAAAAAAACGATTTTGATTTGATTTCTTTGATGCCATTATGATAGGTGATAAATTCTTCGAAAATAGTCATTAAGTGCTGGATGTATTTCTCGTGAATTTTCGTTTTGTCGATAATTCGAATATCTTTAAATTCAAGGTATTTGATGAGATTAATCATTTGAGTGTTTAGCTTGTAACCTTTGTAAACCGTTGATTCACAATGGTTGCATATAATACCGCCTGCATTTACCGAAAATAGCAGTGATTCGGTATCTTTGCCACAGCTGGAGCAAGAGGCGATGAGATTGGGACTGTGGCCTGTAAGCACACTGAGTTTGATCAAATAAGCAAGTCTCAAAAGCTCAAAAGACATGATATCGACCTCGTCCCCTTTTGCAGCTTTTCTTGCAAGAATGGAGATGATTTCGACAATTAATTGATAGTGTGCGACGTCCACGACATTAGAGAGTGTGATTAGATTACAAAGTTCTATAAAATAGTTGCCATAGGCGAGTGTGTCAAGGCGATCGGCAATTCTAAAATGAGAATCGACGATTTCGCATGAACTGACCTTCATCACTTTATTATGTGTATTTAAGATAAAGGTTCCAAAAACGAAAGGTTTAGAACAAGCGGCAAGTTGAGATTTCGAGCTTTTTGCACCATTGGCAACAACATCGATTTTTCCCGCTTTTTTTGAAAAAAGGGTTAAAAACAAATCGTTGTTGAGTGTTTTTGATGTTCTTATGACCAGTGCATCTGTCTCAAAAAACATGTAATCTCCTCTATGACTTGGCTAACATAAAAGTAGCCAAAGAAAAATAAATCGACAATGCAGCGACGTCAATCGTTGTCGTTATAAACGGCGCAGAAGCTACCGCGGGGTCTACGCCAATTTTTTTGAAGAACAAGGGCACAATCGTTCCGATCGTTGCAGCGGCAGTCATATTTACCCACATGGAAATGCCTACAATAAGGGAAATGTGATAATCGCCATTTAAAAAAATGGCGGCGATGGCAACTAAGAATGAACATACGAGGCCGACCACAAGGCCGACAGATATTTCATGGATCAGTGTGCGTAAGATGCCCGTACCTTCAATGACGTGCGTTGCGATATTTCTAACGGTTATTGTTGAAGATTGCGTACCTACATTACCACCGATACCAGTAAGCAGTGGCATGAACAGTGCAAGTGATGCATTGGCGGTGATTGTTTCTTGATAATTTGAAAGGACCCTTGACGAGAGTATGCCGCCGAATATTGTGATAATAAGCCACGGGAGTCTAGATGTCACCGAGTTCTTAACACGATCAAATAAAGACGCGTCGCTTTCATAAATCTCGTCTTCAGAAGTACCTGCAAATTTAAAGATATCCTCAGTTGCTTCTTCTTCAATAATATCGAGAACGTCATCGATGGTAATGATACCCAATAAAACGTTGTTATTATCTACGACAGGAACGGCTAGTAAGTCGTATTTTGAAACGACACGCGCGACATTTTCCTGGTCCTCATTGACATTGACTGTGATTATGTTTTCGTTCATGATGGAATCGACTGAACGGTTTGGCGCTGAAATGATCAATTCTCTCAGGGAGATAACGCCAACGAGTCGATCGATTTCATCGGTCACATAGATATAGTAGATGGTTTCTGCTTCCGGTGCTGTGGAACGTAGCGTTTCGATTGCATAGTATACGGAATAGTTTTTACGGATTGACACGAAATCTTTTGTCATAAGACGTCCTGCAGTGCCCTCTTCATAAATTAAGAGTTCTTTGACATCGGCAGCATCTTCGTAATCAAGAAAAGCGATGATTTCTTGTTGTCTGCTTTCAGAGAGCTCACTTAATTTGTCAACGATATCATCTTGTGACATATTTTCAAGTAAGGTCACCTTTTTTTCGTAAGTCAAATCTTTAAGGATGTCGCTAAAGTGCTCAGAATTGATTTCTTCGAGAACCTCAGTAGCTTGTTCATCTGACAAAAGACCAAATACCAACATTTGCTGGTCGTCTTCGAGATTTTCAAGTACTTCTGCGATGTCAGCGGCATGCATATCTTCTAGATATTTGTGCAGTTCAAGTTCTCGATTTTTTTCCAATAATTCTTCTACTTTTGATAAATACTCATAAAACATTAACATGCCCATGTATGCCACCTCCTTAAAAATTTATAAAGGGTAAGTGCATCACTTACCCTTTATAAATATACGCTATATAGTTGAAATAATAAACATTTTTTTGAACGATTGCTATTCTTTATATCCGAGATTTTTTAAGAAATTTGTGTTGTCACGCCACCCTTCTCGGACTTTAACGAACAACTGTAAATTGACTTTCGTCTGCAAAAGCGTCTCAATATCTTGTCTAGCACTTTTTCCGATACCCTTGAGTTTTCTACCCTCTTTACCAATGATAATGCCTTTATGAGAGGTCTTCTCACAGATGATGTCCACTTCAATATCGTAAATTTCAATCTTATCTTTGTTGGTTCGCTGTTTCATGCTTTGTACTTCTACTGCGACGCCATGGGGGATTTCATCATCGATGTACATCAATACTTTTTCGCGGACAATCTCACCAACGATAGTTCGTTCGGTTTGATCGGTCATGTGATCTGTTGGATAAAATGTCGGACCTTCAGGTAAATCTTCCTTGATGGCCTTTATGAGTTCTGGAATCCCTTTGCCATTCACTGCTGAAAGTCCGATGACTCTTTTGATAAATGGAAACTGGCTATACGCTTCAAAGATTAGTTTGAAGGCATCTGGTGAGAGGAGGTCGACTTTGTTGATAGCAAGTATCACGTCGACTTTTGCCGCTTCGATGAATTCAAGAAGATATTCATCACCGGGGCCAATTTTCGTGGAATGATCCACCATCAAGATGACAACATCTACATCGTCAACAGCGCTTTTAGCGCTTGTAACCATGTAGTCGCCTAATTTGTTTTTTGGTCTATGAATACCGGGCGTATCGACAAAAATGATCTGACTGTCATCATCGTTATAAACACCGGTAATTTTATGGCGCGTCGTTTGTGGTTTGTTCGACATAATGGCGATTTTCTCACCGATAATGCCATTTAACAAAGTTGACTTACCGACATTTGGCCTACCGATAATCGTAACAAAACCTGACTTAAAATGCATGGATGCCTCCCATTTCTATCGTTTATTTAAGATCTATTTGTGTAAATGAATGCGGTAATAAATCCTCTATTTTATAGACTGTATAATCATAGTCTTTTGCCACTATGATGTCAATATTTTTTCCAAACTCAACAATCACCTGTCTACAAATGCCACAGGGAAAGGTGTAATCATCGCTAGACGAAACGACGGCGATGGCTTTGAATGTTTTCTCACCTTCTGAGACTGCTTTGAAAATAGCGGTACGCTCTGCGCAATTCGTCGCACCAAAAGATGCAATTTCAACATTGCATCCCGTATATACTTTGCCACTTTCAGTTAAAAGTGCCGCACCCACTTTAAAGTTGGAATAAGGAGAGTGTGAAAACGTCATCGCATCATATGCTTTTTCTATCAATTGTTTGTACTCCATTGTTGCCACCTCTTTACTTTATTGTCTCTACATTGCCTAGTTTAACGACTTGAAACCACGTAACACCTGGATTGAGTTTAATTGCATTTCCAGAGGCATCGTAAAACACCGTCATGTCAGATGCCGATTCTTTTTTCCAAGTAACTTCAATCATTTTACCAGCTGTGTAGTACTTCCCTTTGCCCGATGTAACTAAGGCGACATCAAGTCGGCCTTCATTATCTAGTACGACTGTTTTAGCGTATTGAACGAGAATATTCGTACAACTCAAATGCACCTTAGAATCTTCATCGAGATGGGGTTCACCATTAGTATATCTATAATAGATTTTTTCTGCTTCGTTATATTTATACGAAGTGAAATAGCCTATCTTATCAGTTTGGACCGGTTCTTTGTAAACAAATGTGATTTCTGTTGCAGATGTACCGTCTATCACAGTAAAATCGTCATAAAAATCTAGGAATTTTACATCGACTGAAGTTTTATAACCGAGTCTTAAGCCATCTTTGACGAGCACCTCTGATGACGTATACATATTATGCGGAATATTTTTGTGTTTTTCTCTCCAAAATGCGCCGCTAGATAAGCCATCAATATCTGCAAGGCCCAGTTTTCTGATAGTACTTAGCGCTTGCATGGACCCGCCAACATGAACATAATAAGGATCAAATTCAAATGCCTTTTCAACAAAATAGGGTCTGGAACTTCTCACAGGACCAATATGATCCGGATAATTGCCGTAGAATACGGCCATATATCGTGTGATGAGGCCTTCTGCTAAAATCTCGTAGACAATGTCAGCTTCAGAAAGCGCAGCTTGTGGTCTCGCGTAGAACTGATTATCGAGCATGACGACAATCGGACGTCTATCTGTCAAATCCACGTTAGCAACCTTTCCAGTCAACGGGTTAATTGCACCTGTCGTATTAGGTCCAGCTTCTGTCGTCGGTATAGCTTCGGTTGTCATGTTATCAGGAACCTCTATACTGTTAATCGGCGGTTCTGTCGTTTCAGTTTGACCGCCTCCCAGAATTTTTAAAGCGAATGTGGTTGTGACGACAAAAATTATAATAGAAACAAATGCGACACCCATTATGACCTTTTTATTCATAGTTCCTCCTGAATAGAAGTGCCTTTAAATATTTTCAAAGATCTGAGTACGGTCTTTTCTTTTTCGCGCATTTCTTTTTTGTCGGCTTCGAGCATATGGTCGTAACCAAATAAGTGTAAGACACTATGAACCGTTAAATAGACGATTTCTCTTTCAAGCGAATGTCCAAACTCTTCTGCTTGACGCGTAGCCTGTTCAAGAGAGATGACAACATCACCAAGATAAATAAATGGATCGCTTACACCATCATCTTTAAGGGCTTCATATTGGGGAAAGGATAACACGTCAGTGACTTCATCTATTTTTCTAAATTCTTTATTTAAAGCCTTGATACGTGCATCATCGACAAAGAGGACACTAATTTCACCTTCAACATCAAAATCTTCATATTCAAATACTTTGTCAGTCGCTTTGACGATGAGCGCTTCTAAATCCTCTGCTAATTCCATTTTAGTTTCGTTTAATATTTCTATCTGCATCTCACGACTCCTTATCTTCCGTTTGATCGAAAGCATTTTTAGAAATTTGATTCATATTGATCTCAGGATATGCGATACGTTCGTGGAAAATACCACTCAGTACATTCAAAAATGACCCTTTGATTACTTCGAGTTCTTTGAAAGATAAATCAGCGTTAGAAAACTGGTTTTCAGATATTTTTTGAGCGATGATTTTGTCGATGAGTATTGTTATCGATGCTTGTGTAGGCTCCTCCTCACTTCTCACCGCGGCTTCAAGTGAATCGGCAAGCATTAGTATAACGGCTTCTTTAGAATCGGGTTTAGGGCCATTATAGAGAAATTTACTAACATCGACATCAGGATTGTTCAGTTGCTCACGATAATAGAAATACTTGATTAAGGAATTGCCGTGATGTGCTTTGACAACGTCGATGATTTCCTGTGGCAGTTTGTTCTTTTGTAAAAGTTCAACACCATAGCTCATGTGATTCTTAATAAAATTAGCACTCACTTGAGGGGGCAATTTATCGTGTGGGTTGTCATGACCGATTTGATTTTCTTTATAATAATAAGGTCTTTCAAGTTTGCCTACGTCGTGGTAAAAGGAAGAAACCCTGGTCAACAAGCTGTTTGCTCCGATATCATGTGCAGCAGTTTCAGCGAGGTTTCCAACGAGGATACTGTGATGATAAGTACCAGGTGCTTCTATCAGCAAACGCTTTAAGAGCGGTCTGTTTGGATTTGAAAGTTCCAAGAGTTTAAAAGGTGTCAGGACTCCGAAAAAACTCTCGAAAAAAGGCATGATTCCAATGCTCAAAACAGCACTTAAAATACCATTTGCCGCAGAGAAAACGATGTTGTAAGGCAGATGTATGATATCAGTTTTGTTGATAATACCTTGCGTGAGCGTAAAAATGACTAAGATTAAGGAGACATAAAGCCCAATAGCAGCAACTTGTGATCTTTGTTTAATATTAGTTACGAGCGCTCGAGTGATCATTATTGCGAGCAAATAGGCGATCATCGTATAGGCACTCATACCGGTCAGCATAGAAATTAATATCAAAAGGCCAATGCCAAAGTAGATAGCGACAGTGGGTGTGATCATGATACTGGCTAAAATTGAAAAAGCTGGGATGGGAATCAAATAAGGCGATATATCGTTGAAAAAGGAAGCACTAAGGAAAAAAGTCAAAAAAAGACTCATCAAAATACCATATTTTTTAGGCGAAGCCAGTATTTCCTTCTCGAAGAATGACAAATAAATGTGTAAGATTCCCCAGAGCATCAAAAGCAAAAAGACTAGACCGACAATCATTGTGAGGCTATCAAGGGTGGATTCCACGATGACACCACCGTTTTTAAGTAGTGTGTAGTTTTCATCTGAGAGCACAGAGCCTTCTTCCAAGAAGAGCGTTCCCTTTGGATACGTAATTGCTTCTATCTTTAGAAGTTCAGCATCAACCTTTTGAGTCGTTTTTGCCTCGTCGATGAATTGATTCACTACCAAAGCACCTGAAATCAGCTTTGTAAGAACTGTTTTGTCAAAATCGGTTATATCAAATTGTGAGGCGATATAGGCATTGATATTTTCAATGGCAACTTGACGTTCTTCATATGAGATACCTACAGACATGTTTTCAATCGTAATATCGATGGCATAATTTTGTAGGAGTTTCGTTTTTTCTGCAGACAAAGTGACTAAAGTCGTCAACTCTTCTTGTGTTAATGTGTAGATATTCTTGCGTTCAACACCTGCATAAACCTTATTCATGAGCTCAAGATCATCTACATAATCCACTTTAATTTCAACAAGACGTGCAAAAAATTCAGTTAGTGCCTTTTTTGATTCCACTTGCTTTGAAAAATCAACATAAGTCACGGGTTCGATTTCTAAAGCTCTACTCTGCTTCAAGGTTTCTGTTGCAGCTTCGTCGACGATATCGTTTTGCAGGTAAATAGCCTCTTTAAGAACACTTCCCGCTTTGTAATTATAGATGCCAAAAAAACTCGAACTATTAAGCGTAAAAAATACAATCATAAAACCAAGAAACATAATTGTGAAATTTAAAACTAAGGGTTTGTTTTTAATCTTAGTAAAATTTCTTCTTCTTTTCTTGTTTTTATCGCCGCTTTTATTAGCTTTATTACTTTTAGTTCTATTTTGAGCCATTTTTCACGTCCTTGTGTTCTTTCTCATATCGGTCATAACTTAAAATGATTTTTTTGACGAGTTCGTGTCTGACGACATCTCGATCATTCAAGCTAACGAAACCAATCTCTTCAACCTCTTTGAGCACTTCTAGTGCGTGAATCAATCCAGAACGTCTTCCAGTTGGCAAATCGATCTGTGTCACATCGCCATTAACGACGACTTTTGAATTAAATCCGAACCTAGTTAAGAACATCTTCATTTGCTCTTTAGTTGTGTTTTGGGCTTCGTCCAAGATGATAAATGCATTATCAAGTGTACGGCCTCTCATATAGGCAAGTGGTGCTATTTCAATTAAGCCACGCTCTTTGTAGGAAAGAAAAGCGTCATTTCCAAGTATATCGAACAACGCATCATAGATTGGACGTAAATAGGGATCGATTTTCATCTGTAAATCACCAGGTAAAAAACCGAGGTTTTCACCCGCTTCTACTGCAGGTCTTGTGATGATGATTTTACCTACTTCATTGTTTTTAAAAGCCTTGATTGCCATGGCAACTGCAAGAAACGTCTTACCGGTTCCTGCTGGTCCGGTTCCGAAGACGAGGTCGTATTTTTGAATTGCTTTAATATATTGATTTTGACCCAGTGTTTTGGGTTTTATGGTTTTGCCCTTTGAAGTAACGCAAATCGAGGTTTTTCCTATATCTTCAAGTTTGCCGCCATCTCCTGCAATTATGGACGCAATGGCGTAGTTGATACGTTGTTTATCTATATTTTCACCGGTTTTTATACTTTTAACGAGCAATTGTAACACTTCTTCAGCTTTTAAAATCGCATGGGTTTCGCCCTTTATCGTAATTTCACCGTCGCGTGATGTAATGGCCACTTTAAATGCCTTCTCAATCAATATTATATTTTCATCGAGGTTGCCAAACAAGAGATGAAACGCACTAAAATCATTTAGTATCATTTTCTTTACTATATCTGCCGTCATCCATACCTCCTAGTTGTAACTGTTACATTTATTTTAACATAATTTTATGTAGAAATCACTTCATAGGTGCCAAAAAAATAAATGGCATATCACAAAAGATATGCCATTCAACTTATAATTCACTTTTAAGCTTTTGGAGATAATGCTTTTTTGACAAGATCTGCAACGATTTTGCCATCGGCTTTACCTTTTGAAGCATTTGTGACGATTCCCATGACTTTACCCATATCTTTCATCGTAGTTGCGCCGGTAGTGTTGATCGCATCTTGGACCATCTTAACGACTTCTTCTTCTGAAAGTTGTTCAGGGAGATAAACCATAAGAAGTTCTATTTCTTTTTCCGTCAAATCAACTAGATCTTGACGGTTGCCATTTTGAAATTCTACTATGGCATTGTGCTTTTGTTTGATTTGTTTCGCTATAATATCAATGATCGCTTCATCGTCAAGTTCTATACGTTGATCCACTTCTATCTGCTTTACAGCAGCGCGAAGCATCGTTACGACAGATTTGAGAATCGTATCTTTTTCTCTCATAGCAACCTTTAAATCATCCATGAGCAAAACTTTTAGTGACATTTGATCACCTCTTCACTAAAACTGCTTTTTCTTTTTCTTTCTAGCTGCTTCAGATTTCTTTTTACGCTTTACACTAGGCTTCTCGTAATGTCTTCTTTTCTTAATCTCAGCCATTACGCCCGCTTTAGATGTTTCTCTCTTAAATCTCTTTAAAGCACTATCAATGCTTTCATTTTCTCCAACTTTGATGCCAGACATTCACATTCCCTCCCTCCGTGAATAGATTCTTTAATAGTACAGAGGAATGTACCCAGAACATACTCGATTATTATACACTAACTAACGATAAAAAACAATATACAATAAAAAGTTTTTCAGTCTTTTAACCTGGAGGCCATTTAAGTCTACGACCGCCAAGTAAGTGATAATGTAGATGATGTACGCTTTGACCTCCGTCGATACCGATATTTGTAAGTAAACGGTAACCTGATTTGTCAATGCCAGCATCTTCAGCAATCTGTTTTGCAACCGAATGAATATGACCTATTAAGGAATGGTGAGACGCATCAATTGAAGCAATCGAATCAATGTGTTGTCTCGGTACGATCAATACATGGACAGGCGCTTCAGGATTGAGGTCTTTAAAAGCATAGACAAGTGCGTCTTCATAAACTTTAGTCGACGGAATGTCACCGTTAATAATCTTACAAAATATACAATCCATTTAATAACACCTCCCTTCATGTATTAAAATACATTTTCATTATATCAAAAAAATGCCGATTGGACAGTGATTTTTTCCGATTTAAGCAAATTGTGCGATAATTTTTTCGTTTTCTACTTCTTTTATTATAACATTGTAGCATTTACCGTGTTTTAATGTGTTTTCTGGGTCTGAAACGACTAGTTTTAAATAATTTTTAGAATGTCCAATAGATTCTATTCCCTTGTGTTCTTCGATGAGCAGCTCGACGGTATCGCCGATGAAAGCCCTTTTGTAATCAAGACCCAATTGCTGTGCTAAAGCGAGCAATTGTTCACTTCGATTTTTTTTGATAACAGATTCAATTTGACCTTGCATCGTTGCAGCGGGAGTGCCTTCTCTTTTAGAAAATTGGAAGACGTGGATTTCGCTAAATTTTATATGCTTAACAAAAGCCATTGTCTCCTCAAACTCGGCATCGGTTTCGCCTGGGAAGCCAACGATGATGTCAGTCGTTAGTGATGGTTTACTATATAGAGCGCGTAAGCGATTGACAGCCAAACTGAATGCCTCTGCTGAATACTTGCGGTTCATGCGCTTTAAGACACTGTCAGAGCCGCTTTGTAGAGAGAGATGGAAATGGTCACAAAGCTTGTCAAGTGGGCGTATACGTTTTATAAAGTCATCCGTTATCAACCGTGGCTCAACGGACCCAAGGCGAATGCGTTGAACACCTTCAATTTTTTGTATAGCTTCTAATAAGTGAATCAAAGACACGCCATCTAGATCAAGCCCATAAGAACCGATGTGGATGCCAGTTAAGACGAATTCCACGTACCCTTTATGTGTTAATGTCTCTATTTCTTCTAAAATATGTGTCAATGAGCGGCTTCTCACATGACCTCTCGCATAGGGAATGATACAGTAGGTACAGTATTGATTACACCCTTCTTGAATTTTTATAAAGGCGCGTGTATGCGTTGTGATGCTACTTACAGACATTTCTTCAAAGACTTTGATCTTCATGATGTCATCCACAATAACATACGGTTTTTCAGTTAAACCCGCTTTGTAGTCGTCAATGTAGCTTATAATCGCGCTTCGTGAATCGGTACCTATGACGATGTCGACATCATCAATCGCGCTGACTTCATCGGGTGAAATTTGTGCATAGCATCCGACGACGACAACTAAGCCGTCTGGATTGCTCTTTTTGGCGCGTCTAATCATCTGTCGAGACTTTTTATCGCTGACATTGGTGACTGTACAAGTGTTTATGACATAAACGTCAGAAAAGTCGTCAAAATCAACGACTTCATATCTGTTTTTATAAAATAGGTCCATGAGTGCGTCCGTCTCATATTGATTTGTTTTACATCCTAGTGTTACGAATGCCACTTTGTTCATTTGTTTTCTCCTTTAACCCATTGCACCCATTTGATATTGGATGCAGGAAACCGCTACAAAACCAGCTGTTTCAGTTCTTAAAATGCGTTTGCCTAGCGTTGTGGAAAGCGCACCTGAGACGATGAGGCTGTCCACTTCCGATTGATCGAGACCACCTTCGGGTCCGATTAGTATTGCAATCTTTGCGCCTGTAAATGAACTCAGTCTCGCTTTTAACCCTTCCGAATCTTCGCGTTCGTATAGAATCAGAAATTGATCATAACCACCAATCGCGGCAATGGTTTCCTTCATACTTAAAACACCTTGTACTTTGGGAATGATATCGCGCTTAGATTGTTTTGCAGCTTCTTTAGCGATACGACTTAAGCGCTCTATTTTTTTAGGTACGTCCTTAGGTTTATAGTCGACAATGCATCTTTTTGAGGCGACGAGATAAAAAGCATTGACGCCTAATTCGACGTTTTTTTGAATAATTAATTCGAGCTTCTGTCCTTTTGGCAGACACTGGAATAAATCAATCTGAACCGCCGACTCGTTGAGATGCCCTTGTTCAGATTCAATAACTATTCTGACAGCATCTTGCTCTATGACAGTCACGGAACCGATAATTGTCGTTTTGTCCGTGATGATTTCAAGGGATTCACCTAATTTGACTCGAAGGACGCGCACGAGATGGTTGACTGTCTCAGTGTTCTTAAGTACCACAGCATGCACGTCGCGGGCGTCTTCAACTTCCATGAAAAATCGATGCATAATTGGACCTCGCTAGATTTTTTTCTTTGAGACGACAACCGCCCATTCGCCTTTTTTAACGACCTCTATGATGTGAAAGTTCCGTTTAATTAATTCTTCAACGACCCAGTCCACTTTAGTCATGATAAGTCCAGAGCTTATAAATATCGCATCTGGCTTTAAAATTTGGTCGATATCATCGGAGAGTTTAACGATGACATCAGCGATGATATTGGCGACCACTAAATCTGCCTTTTCCGGAATAACGGCTATCAAGTCACCTTGTCTGACGTCTGTAAATGATGATAAGCCATTTAATGCGATATTATCACGCGCAGTTATGACGGCGTTTTCATCAATATCTACTGCAATAATATGCTTAGAGCCAAGTTTGCCAGCTGCAATAGCCAGGATGCCACTGCCACAGCCGACGTCTACGACTGTATCTGATTGCTTCATATATTTTTCAATCATTTCAATACACATAGAAGTGGTTTCATGGGTTCCCGATCCAAAGGCATTGCCTGGATCAATCTCAATTACGAGGTCGTCAGGCAATGTATCAAAAGTTTCCCAACTGGGTTTGACGACAATATGGTTGCCAAGTCTAAATGGCTTGAAATATTTCTTCCATTCATTTTCCCAATCAGAGGCAAAAATTTCCTTGTAGGTCACTTCTGCAAGACCAAGATCGATGTCAAAGGTGCGCAGGGTTTCCAAACTTTCTTTCATATCGTCAATTGTCGCAAGGACATCAATATTTTCATAATAGCCTGTCAAAAGGGCGCCAACAAAGTCGAGCTTCAGGTTTTGTGGGTCGTAATAATCCCATTTGCCTTCTTCTTGATTTGTAAAGTCACTATCATCTGGATTGTTGATCATAACGCCCGTTGCGCCATAATTATAAAGTAGATTTGTAACAGCATCGATTGCTTCAATCGACGTTTTTATATGGATTTCGTACCAACTCATCGTATCACCTCTATTTATTGTCTACCCAAATAATATAACACAAAAATAAGGAGCAACAAAGCATAAAGTCTTGTCACCCCTCTTCTTATAATCGATGTTGATCTAACTCAATGTATCTTTCAACTTATCGAAAAAATTTTTATCATTACCTTTTTTGTCTTTATTCGTCTTGTTGTCTTCTGGTACGGAAGCTGACGCCGGTTTTTTACCGGTTAATTCTTGGTCAAAGGCTATAAGCGATTCCTTTTGCTTCCTATTTAAGCCAGTTGGAATCTCAACGATGATTCTAACGTATTGATCACCGCGGCCATAACCATTTAAAACAGGTACGCCTTTTCCTTTGAGTTTAAACTGTTTGCCGCTCGCCGTTCCTTCAGGAATCGTGAACTTCGCTTTGCCGTCGAGTGTCGGCACCATCACTTCTGCCCCTAAAACTGCTTGCGTATAACTAATTCCTAAATCAAAATAGATGTCGTTGCCATCTCGTGTAAACTGTTTATGTGCTTTAACGCGTAGAACGACGATCACATCGCCTCGTGGTCCCCCATTTTGTCCAAGATCACCTTCACCCCTAAGTTGCATGTTTGCACCGTGGAATACGCCAGCTGGTATATCGATGTCTCTATTGTGTTTCTTCTTGATGATGCCATGTCCCTTACATTGACGACATGCTTGGTCAAATGTTTCACCTTTGCCTTTACAAGTCGGACACTGTTTGACACTTATAGACTCACCAAATAGAGAGCGTTGTGAATAGCGGACTTCACCCGTACCGTTACAAGTAGAACACTTGTGTGAAGCGGTTCCAGGTTCATTGCCAGCGCCATGACAGACATCGCACTCTTCTGTTCTAAAAAACTCTATGTTCTGCTTTTTGCCAAAAGCAGCTTCCTCGAATTCAAGTGTTAAATCGACGCGTATATCCTTGCCTTTTCTAGCTGAATTTCTACCCCTTGATGAAGAACCGAACCCGCCTCCGAACATCTCGTTGATAATATCTTCAAAACCACCACCAAAACCATCAAAACCTGAAAATCCACCACCAGCGCCTGCATTCTGATTGACACCTGCATGGCCAAACTGGTCATAAAGGCGTCTCTTTTCAGGATCGCTCAATATCTCATAGGCCTCATTAATCTCTTTAAACTTAGATTCAGCATCTTTATTGTCTGGATTTCTGTCTGGATGGTATTTCATGGCAAGTTTTCTATAAGCACTTTTGAGTCCGGCTTCGTCTGCATTGCGTTCTACGCCTAGTAACTCATAATAATCGCTTTTACTCACGCATCATACCGCCTTTCTATTGTTGAAGGGCATCCGAAGATGCCCTTTTGATAGTTTAGTCTACCACTTCATAATCTGCTTCGTCAACAGGTTCTTGATCATTTCCAGGTGTTTGTTGTGTAGATGCTTCTTCTTTAGCATAAAGTTTTTGAGCAATTGGCTGGAATGCATTTGTCAAAGCTTCAAAATCTTTTTTCATAAGTTCAATATCTTCAGTGCCCATAGAGGTTCTCAGTGTTGCAATTTTAGCATTGATATCCGTTTTTTCATCTTCAGTGACTTGATCTGCAATATCAACTAAAGATTTTTCAACTTCATAAATCATATTGTCAGCTTTATTGCGTTCTTCAATAAGTTCTTTACGTTTTTTATCCTCTTCAGCATGGAGTTCAGCTTCTTTAATTTTTTTCTCGATTTCAGCTTCAGATAGATTTGTTGAAGACGTGATGGTAATATGTTGCGTTTTGCCTGTGCCAAGATCTTTTGCACTGACGTTGACAATACCGTTGGCATCGATGTCGAAAGTAACTTCAACTTGTGGAATACCTCTTCTTGCAGGTGGAATACCATCAAGTTGGAATCTACCCATAGAGATATTATCGTTTGCCATTTGACGTTCGCCTTGAAGGACGTGGATATCTACAGCGGTTTGATTATCTGCAGCTGTTGAGAAAACTTGGCTCTTTTTAGTAGGAATCGTCGTATTTCTTTCAATCAATTTTGTGAACACGCTACCTAACGTTTCGATACCAAGTGATAATGGCGTTACGTCGAGTAAAAGAACATCTTTAACATCGCCTGAAAGGACGCCGCCTTGGATAGCTGCACCCAGTGCAACACATTCGTCAGGATTAACGCCTTTATGTGGTTCTTTGCCGATAAACTTTTTAACCGCTTCTTGAACAGAAGGTGTACGCGTAGAACCGCCGACGAGGATAACTTGCTCAATATCACTTGGATTGAGGCCAGCATCTTTAAGGGCTTTTCTAGAAGGTTCCATTGTCATATCGACTAACTGTTTAGTCAATTGGTCAAATTTTGCACGTGTTAAGTCTATGTTGAGGTGAAGTGGACCTTCAGCAGTTGCAGTGATAAATGGTAAGTTGATGTTTGTAGATTGTGTGGATGACAATTCTTTTTTAGCTTTTTCAGCCGCTTCTTTAAGTCTTTGAAGGGACATTTTATCTTGTCTTAAATCTACGCCATGCTCGCTTTTAAACGTATCTGCTAAGTGATCCATAACGATCTTATCGAAATCATCGCCACCTAAGTGGTTGTTGCCATTAGTCGCTAAAACTTCGAAGACACCATCGCCGATTTCGAGGATTGAAACGTCAAAAGTTCCGCCACCAAGGTCAAATACCATGATTTTATGTTGCTTGTCTGTTTTGTCAAGACCATATGACAATGAAGCGGCTGTTGGTTCATTGATAATACGTTTAACTTCGAGGCCAGCAATTTTACCAGCGTCTTTAGTTGCTTGTCTTTGTGCATCTGTAAAGTATGCAGGTACAGTGATAACTGCATCAGTGACCGTTTCGCCTAAATAACTTTCTGCATCTGCTTTCAATTTTTGTAGAATCATCGCAGAAATCTCTTGTGGTGAATAGACTTTATCGTCAATTCTCACTTTGTGATCGGTGCCCATTTCTCTTTTGATGGAGCTAATTGTGCGATCTGGATTTGTAATTGCTTGTCTTTTAGCTGTTTCTCCCACTAATCTCTCGCCATTTTTAGTAAAGGCAACAATGGAAGGTGTTGTTCTGTTGCCTTCTGCGTTTGGAATGACCACAGCTTCGCCGCCCTCGAGTACGGATACGCATGAATTTGTTGTGCCTAAGTCGATACCGATTATTTTAGCCATTATAAAGCCTCCTTGTAATTGTTTAAATTAAGTTTAGTTTAAAATTGTTTAATGAGCCACTTTGACCATACATGGTCGGATGACTTTGTCATTTAGTACATAACCGTCTTGGAAAACTTCCACGACGTGGTCGCTGGCATGATCGTCAGAGTCAACGGTCATAACCGCGTGATGCTTGATTGGGTCGAATGGCTTGCCGATTGCATCAATTTTTTTTACGCTATTGCGTTCAAAAAACTCATCGAGCGATTTTTTGATTAAAATGACGCCATCCATAACTTTACTTTCGGTATTTTCTTGTTCGCTTGCAAGTAAAGCACGTTCGAAATTGTCCATTATCGGTAGCATTTCGAGCATGAATTTTTCTTGACCATACTTGAAAATATCTGTTTTTTCTTTCTCAACGCGCTTTCTGTAATTTTGAAATTCTGCATTGAGCCTTAAATATTTGTCGTTGAGTTGGTCCATTTCATTCTGAATTTGTTCCATAGGATCTAACTTTGTTTCTGCTGCCTGTTGTTCCGATTCGGGTTTGATATCCGGTTCGTTTTCCACAGTTGTTTGATTTGATTTTTTCTTACTCATTTTTCCTCAACCTTTATTGATTTTATTTTGTTGTGAAAAGTGCCTACTTATCATTCATTTGTATTTCTCACATGAACATAGCTTGTATAAGCCATTGCTGCTTTGTTATAGGTAGATGCCTGAAAAGACATCTGAGAGCGTGTTACTAATATAATTTACGATAGACACAACAGACCCATAGTCCATGCGCTTCGGACCCAGGATGAGTATTCTACCTGCATTATTGCCATCAACTTTATAAGAGGAAGCGATGATACTGCATTCGTCCAGTGCCTCAATGCCAATTTCGTTGCCAATCTTGATGGATAACTTATTCATTGGCAGTGAATCGAGTAATGAAACAAGTCTCTTTTCTTCGTTAAAGTATTCGAAAATGTGTTTGGCGCGCTCAGTATCTGAAAATTCGTAGGTCGATAACAAATGAGCAATCCCTTCAATATAAAGTTCTGTTCCATTTAAACTCTTAAGGGCGTCCCTCAATATTGGAATGAGATAATCGACGATGTTTCCAAACATGCTCAACTTTTCTTTGACTTTTGAAATCGAACGTACGTCAATATTCTCGATGGTCTCGCCACTTAAATGCGCCACCATGGTATCGGAAATTTTATCCAGTACAAATTGATCTGTGTTAGAAAGTGCTAGCTGAATATTTTTAACGACGCCTGTATCTGTCACTAAAATCAACATGACTTTTGAATCAGAAACCTTAATAAGTTTTAAATTTGCTAAGCGACATTTATTGAATTTAGGGATAGAAACGACTGCAACGAGTTGTGTGTAACTAGAAAGCAATTTAACAGCCTGCTTCGCAAGATCCCCAGCTTCGATAATCTTATTCATAAGTAGCGACTGAATTACTTCTTTATCCCGTGCAGAAATGCTGTTTTTCTGAACCATAGAGTCGACATAAAGTCGATAGCCAAGGTCTGAAGGTACTCTGCCCGCTGAAGTGTGTGGCTGCATGAGATAACCGAGTTCTTCTAGATCGGCCATCTCATTACGGATAGTCGCCGAACTAATCCCAAGTGGGTATTTTTTTGAAATAGTCCTCGAACCGACGGGTTGAGCCGTGTCGATAAAATCGCTGATAATCGCTTCAAGTATCTTGAGTTGACGCGCTGAAATCATATAGTCACCTACCTTGTTAGCACTCGACATATTTGAGTGCTAATACTATTAATAATATACTGCTACCCTTCCAATTTGTCAAGTTTCAATTTAATATTTTATATACCGTTAACAATTTATTCACGGTTAAAATCATTTGCATTTAGCGACATGAAAAACGCGACGTTTTATAAAAGTCGCGTTTGATAATCAATCGATCATAAACTGTAAAAAAACTTGATTGGCTAAATCTCTTCCGAGTTCGGTTAAAACAATAGTATCTTCATTAATATGGATTAATTCAGAATTTAAGAGATTTTTAATTGCGTCACTGTATTTTTCGAGAAAATCGATACCGTATTTAATACCAATCGACTGCATATTGATGCCTCTATTCAATCTTAAACCCAAGATGATTGTCTCAAACAAATCTTCAGCTTCATCGATTGTGACGGTTTCATCAATAGGCAAATTTCCCGCTTCAAGTGCTTCGATATACTGATTCACTGAAGATATATTCGAAAAACGATTGCAAGAAACTTTAGAGTGTGATGAAACGCCGATACCGAGATAAGGCTCATTTTTCCAATACACAAGATTATGTTTGGAAGCAAATCCAGGCAACGCAAAATTGGATAACTCATATTCTTCAATACCAAGTGTTTTTAAACCCTTTTCGATGGTGTGATACATCTCACGTTCGAGGCCCTCATCAGGAAGGATTACTTTTCCCGCAGCATAGGATTCATAAAGCGGTGTCCCTTCTTCAATTTTCAGACTATAGGCTGACACGTGCGTGGGTTTTAAGGATTCTATGAGTAACAATGCATTGTCGATATCTTGAAGTGTTTGATTGGGTAGTCCGAACATGAGATCAAGGCTGATGTTGTTAATGCCGGCCATTTTAACGGCGTTAAAGGTAGTGATAAAGTCGTTTGTGGAATGAATACGGCCAAGCGACATAAGAAGTGACTCGTTAGTCGTTTGAAGACCCATACTCACACGGTTGATTCCAGCTGAAAGGTAGTGATTTAGTTTTTCTAAAGTCAGCGTACCTGGATTAATTTCAATCGTAATTTCTGCCATTTTATCAACCACTGCAACTTTTCGAATCGTTTGAATCAAATCGTGAATCAATGCGCCATCGATGGCACTTGGCGTTCCGCCGCCGATATAAATCGTCATGATTTTACTTTGAGCAAGTATCTTATTATAATGGGCAAGTTCTAATTTAAGTGCCTCCATATATCGCTCAACACCTTTATTTGCCTCAAATTCTCCAATGTTATGTGAAACAAAGTCGCAGTAAGCGCACTTCTTAACACAAAAAGGTATGTGTACATAAAGACTCAAGGGATTCATATAAACCTCCTTATCTAGTTGAAAAAGAGGCAATCAACACCCGATTGTCTCGGGACGATTGCCTCAGAATTTTTAATTATCGTCGAACTTGAGAACAGATAAAAACGCTTGTTGTGGCACTTCGACATTGCCCAGTTGACGCATTTTCTTTTTACCCTCTTTTTGCTTCTCAAGCAGTTTTTTCTTTCTGGAGATATCGCCACCATAACATTTAGCAAGCACGTCTTTTCTCATAGCACTTATGGTTTCACGTGCGATGACTTTAGAGCCGATAGCCGCCTGTATTGGAATGACAAACATTTGTCTTGGTATCGCTTCGCGCAGTCTTTCGCAAATGATGCGACCTCTCGCCTCCGCTTTGGATTTGTGAACAATCATTGAAAAGGCATCAATCATCTCTTTATTGAGCAAAACGTCCAATTTAACGAGTTCAGATTGTCTATACTCGAGAAATTCGTAATCAAGTGATCCGTAACCGCGCGTTTTTGATTTAAGAGCGTCAAAGAAATCGTAGATGACTTCATTTAATGGTAACTCATAATGAAGCACGACGCGTTTTGGATCGAGATAATCCATATGAATCATATCACCGCGGCGATTTTGACATAAATCCATGATATTGCCGACATATTCGTTTGGTACGATAATATTCGCTTTAACAATAGGCTCTTCCATCATAGCAATTTCAGTTTGAATTGGTAAATTAGAAGGATTTTGGATCATAAGCACTGTACCGTTTGTTGTTGTTATGCGGTATATAACGCTTGGTGCTGTGGCAATGATGTCAAGATCGAATTCACGGTCAATTCTTTGTTGAATGATTTCTAGATGTAAAAGCCCTAAGAAACCACATCTAAAGCCAAAGCCAAGTGCTACAGAAGTTTCAGGTTCAAAGGATAGTGCCGCATCGTTCAACTGGAGTTTTTCAAGTGCATCACGTATTTCATCGTAACTCTCGCCTTCAGCTGGGTAGATGCCACAATAGACCATAGGTGTAGCCTTCTTATAGCCAGGAAGTGCATGTTCAGTCGGCGTAATGGCACTTGTAATCGTATCACCTACGCGACAATCAATGACGTTTTTGATACCGGCAGCAATATAACCAACATCACCCGCGCGTAGTTCATCGATAGCAAGCGGACCTGGTACGCTAATACCAACTTCCACGACGTCAAATTTTTTGCTGGCAGCCATCATCATAATTTTATCGCCTTTTTTTACTGAGCCTTCCATGATGCGTATATAAGCGACGGCACCCTTGTAAGGGTCGTAATAGGAATCGAAAATAAGTGCTTTAAGGGGTGCGTCTTCAGGTCCATCTGGTGGGGGTACATCGCTGACGATTCTCTCGAGTACTTCTTCGACGTTGGTTCCGTCTTTTGCAGATATCTGAGGTGCATCTTCGGCTATGATGCCGATTAGCTCTTCGATTTCGTGTATGATTTCAGCCGGTCTTGAGCTTGGCAAATCTATTTTATTGAGAACTGGAACGATAACGAGGCCTTGTTCATCTGCTAAGTGAACGTTTGCGAGCGTCTGCGCTTCAACGCCTTGAGTCGCATCAACAACAAGAATGGCCCCTTCACAGGCTGCAAGTGAACGCGACACTTCGTAAGTGAAGTCGACGTGTCCAGGTGTGTCTATGAGGTTCAGCAAGTATTCATGGCCATCTTTGGCATGGTAGACAAGTCGGGTCGTCTGGAGTTTTATCGTGATGCCGCGTTCTCTTTCGAGATCCATACTGTCGAGAATTTGTTCCTTCATCTCTCTATGTGTCAATAATCCTGTTTTTTCAATCAAGCGATCTGCAAGTGTCGACTTGCCGTGATCAATATGTGCAATGATGGAAAAATTTCTAATGTACTTTTGTCTTTCGCTTGACATCCAATATGCCTCCTTAATTTTTAAAGCAATTCCCCTATATTTGAACAACTACTTATTGTAATCATCTAACCCTTTTTTACTAGCCTAACAATTATACCACACGTTTGCTGTGTTCTCAAATATTTAATATGTCGTAAACTATAAAAAAACTTGCACTTTCGAACCCCTCATGATAGAATAAATCTGTTGAAAAACTTCGGGGAGGTGAGAAACACATGGCAAATATTAAATCTGCAAAAAAGAGAATTAAAGTTATTGAGAAGAAAGCTGCTCAAAACAAATCTAAAAAATCGGCAATCAAAACGGCTGAAAAGAAATTTTTAGAAGCTATTGCAGCTGGTGATATTGAATCTGCAAAAGCAAAATTCAATTTCTATGAGAAGAAAATGGCTCAAAATGGTGCAAGTGGATTATTCCATAAAAACGCATCTGCTAGAAAAATTTCAAGATTAAGAAAAAGATTAAACGCTGCGGCTGAATAGTCGTTTAATTAATTCCTAGTTGAGAATTCCCCGATAAAATGACCGTGTTAATTTTAATATTTGATCAAATATTAAAGAGCGTACAAGTTAAGTACGCTTTCATTTTTTTTTGAAGCGCCCTATTTGGGCGTTTTTTTTTATTTGGGAACTTCACCGATTTGAAAAAGTGCCTTTTCAATTAATAACAAAGGTGGCGTGCCACTAGATTTCATCATAAAGTCCACATCTTCTAAAATTTCAATAATTTTTCCGAGCTGACGGTTTGAAAACTGGAGGGCAAAGCTCCCCGCTTTTTTAGCAACAAATGGATGAATTTCTAATTTTGAGGCAACTGTGGCACTACTATGACCGGCATCTAGAAGTAGCTTCGTCTTATAGATATTTCTAAATTGTTGGTTGATTAAATAAAAGATTTTAATTTCTGGTTCACCACCAGCCACAAAATAATTGAGAATTTTGATAGCTTCGGACATCTTTCGCCCGCTAATAGCATCCATCATCTTGAAGATATTGTGTTCAATAGGTATTTCTACGTATTGATTGATGACAGCCTCATCAATAGGTCCGTCCACACCTGACATCATACGAATCGTATTATCGATATCATAGAGGTTCTTTCCTGATTCAGGGTCAAGATAGTTAATCCTCTCGATGAAATAGTTTACAACATGTTGGCCAACCTCTTTGTTATAGAGCTTAAAACGCTTGGCAATCCATTTGACCAGTTCGGGTCTAAGTAAACGATCCACAGTCACGACATCGGCAACTTTAGCCAGATGTTTGTAACATTTTTTGCGTTTATCGAGTTCACTTTCTGAAAAAACAACATAGATATGTGCGGGTAAGTCCGACAAAAACTTGATGAGTTTGTCTTCCTGATCGTCCTTAACCACTTTCAGCATCCCGGTATTTTGAAACAATACGATACGCCTTTCATCAAAAAAAGGCAATGTCATAGCCAGGCTGATGACAGAATCTACATCGACGATGGTATCAAATTGGGATAAATTGAAATCACAATACGTTGGTATCAGAAAATTCTCAGTAATATACTTTGTTAAATGATCTATTAAATAGGACTCTTCCCCATGTACCAAAGTCACTTGATTTAAAGTGCCGCCCTTTATTTGTTTAAAATACGTCATAAAATCCATCTATCAATCCCTCCGAACTCTATCTTATCAATAAATCGCTTTAAAATAAAGGCATTATGGCTCTAAAAAACGTTTTATTTTAATGCCTTCACGCATGATCGTCACATCGATTTCACCACTTTCATAAGTCGTATAGTGATAGATGCTATGACTTTTTAAAAGCGCATCCAATTTGACAGTTGGCATTTTATACTTAGTACTACAGGACGTAAAGACATAGTCGATGCCAAAATTGTCATAGAGGTTTGTATTTATGGCTGTTTTGGAGCCGTGATGGGCAGATTTGACGAAATCAATGTTTGCGTGTTTCGATAATGTAGCACTTTGATTGGACAATAAATCGTCAATAACAGCAGTGCTAATATCGCCGAGAAAAAAACCCAATGAATGGCCATATTCAAGCGTAACGACGATTGCATCATCATTGGGGTCTTCATCCCCTTTTGCACCTTTGATTGGAATGACTGATAAAATGAGTGCATGGTTTGAATGCGTATCATAGACGTGCTCTATGGGTTTTTCAAGAATCATAATATTTTGATCGTTTAATGGTTGGTCATAGGTCAATA
Source organism: Peptostreptococcales bacterium (assembly GCA_038246775.1). GTDB lineage: Bacteria > Bacillota > Clostridia > Peptostreptococcales > Acidaminobacteraceae > Fusibacter_C. The sequence continues at coordinate 39,507 of JBBRVO010000003.1, forward strand.
ATTTATCGTAAGTCGCTTGATTCATATAAATTTGTTCAATTTTCATGTTTTGCATCAGTTCAAGGGCGCTGCCGATATGATCAGCGTGTTCATGAGATAAAATCAAAACATCTAAGTTGTGAATCCCCCTGCTACGTAAAATTGAATGGCTGCTAACTTTGCCATCCCCAGTATCTATAAGTATTGTCGTTTGACCGTTTTGAATCAATGACATATCGCCATGTCCAACGTCAAAAAATGAGACAGTGATTGAACGGTCATTTGCAATATTCCACGCGATAAAAAGTAATACTATTGAGACGAACAGTAATTTTAATAGCATGCGTCTCTTTAAAAAAAACCTCCAAAATATGAGTGAACATGATAGAAAAAAAGCGTAAATCAATAGCGCATAAAAATCAGATTTTTTAAATTGTACAAAATAACTCAAATCGAGTGGTAAATAGTTACCGACATAGTAGAAAACATTAATACCCAACGCCAAGAGTTTGGACAATGGCCAAGCCAAAAATGTCAGCCGAATTGAACTGGCCAGTAAAAAGAGCATGGAGAGCGGTAAAATGACAGCTGTCATCGGCACAATCAGAGCGTTGGATAAGAACCCATATAGATTCGCCGTTTGAAAATAATAGAGGGTTGCAGGCAGAAGTAGAATTTGAATGCCAACGGAAAATCTTATTGCCTCAAGTATTTTCGATTTTAGTGCTTTTCCAAATAGTTTCCGGTAGATGATGGCCACACAAATATAGGCAAAATAAGAAAGGTGAAGACCTGTTGATAGGATGGCTTCGGGGTGCATGGACAGTATGATCAGTAAAGAGGCGGCAATATTGGTGTAACTATCTATTTTACGATGCATCAGATGGCACGTTTCAGCGTATAAAATCATGTAGAATGCACGCTGTGCCGAATAGGCACCACCGACGAGCAACAATATGAAAGCCATAAAAGACAAGATAATCAGAGATCTCATTATATCGGATTTAAAGGCCAGAATTTTTCTGAAATATTGATAGATGATGCCGAAATGAAGTCCTGAAATGGCAAATATATGTGCCAATCCAAGATCTTTATAAAACGCATAGTTTTCAAACTGACTCTTTTCACCCAATAATAGCGCCTGAAGGAAACCACTTTGAGCCTCACTAAAGTGGCTGGTTAGTTGGTTTTGAATCCATGTACGCACATTGAGCCTAAAGCATTCTAAACAAAAGGTATCACAGCTATATGCGTCATCGAGAGCGACTAAATAATACTGCCCTTTGATGTTGTTTGCAAAAAGATAGGCATCATAGTCAAATGCATATCTGTTTTTAGTCGCAGTGAATTGATGCTGATTAAGATCCACTTGAATGGCGACGTGATAAGTTTTGCGTTCAATGAGTTCAGTTAACGTTGAAACGTCTTTTACTCTTATTTGCCATTTTAGTTGGACTTTTTGCCCTTCAAATTTTGAAAGTTTCAAAACGAACGTTTTATTCTCGAGGTTATAATCGACGAGTATCCCTTCGACTAGACTCAACTTGGTGTCATAATCGATATTGGATTTTAGAGCCTGCTTAGCATTATAGACGGTTGCAATATATTGATTGTTCATAACAACAAACAGTAAAATTGCTGAGAGGATCGTTAGTAACAATAGATTGCGGCGCATAAAACCTCCATATATTTCCATTATAACAAAATGTAAATATATGGTAAATGATTTTTGCTAAATTTAATCTTGCTCACCTTTATAGAGCACTTTGTTTAAGAGCTTGTCAACTTCGCCTTTTATTGTTTCGAGTCGTTTGTCGTCTACCCGATTGACACCTGAATAGAGTTCTTCGCCATATGCCGTGAGATGATGTAACGTTTCTGAATCAAGATTTGGAATTGGAATATTTTTGAGTGGTGTCGCATAAAGTTCAAGCAATGTGCCTTTCTTCTTCCCCATATGATTGAGCCAATGAAACGTCAATGTAGCATTGAGTATCAACGTCAAAACTGGGAGTGAATAGGGTGAATCTGCTTTTGCAGTAATATAATAGACATCTGCAGAGGCGTGAAAATCGCTCTTTACATAGGCAAATCGATTAGACTTTGCACGTTGCGGCGCGACGATTTTTTCATTTGAGAAAAGCGCTCTCGTTCGTGGCCATGTCAGCATATACCAAGCACGAACATGCTTCACCACTTCCCTACGGCACATCAATTTTTCCTTAAAAGGGCTTAGCCACTTGAGTACGTCTTCATGTACATCAGCATGATCAATATAAAGCAAGTATAGAGGTGTTTCGGGCGTTGTGTAATAATGGCGTACATCACTATTTTTATAAAAGGGTACCAAATACTGTATCAGCGTTTTTGGCAGCCTATCCAGTTCGTCCTTATGATAGACGAACTGCTTGTCTGACCCACTGACGATACCTTGACGAATGTCATAACAGTCTCCAAGTGTTGCTATTTTATGACGTGTCATAGTTGAAAGTAGTTTTTGAGTGTCTTCCGAGAGGATAAATTGAATGGTGCCGTCATTTTGAAAGATATGATCTATCGGTAGACTTTTTTTCAAAGTCAGCGTCTCATCATAGATGTCAATGTTTGCTGAATGCTTTTTTTGAAGAACATATACGCATGCGTGTAGTTTTTTTTCAGGAAAGACCTTTATGTCGCCATAATCGATATAAGTGGTTAAAGTTAGCATTTCCTTTAAGAAACGTCTCAATTTTTTAGCCCCATCAGCTGTCAAAAAATAGTTGCTCGATAGATAGCACATACTACCTGTATCCTTTAAAAGGGAACTCCCCATATAAATAAAGAAGTAAAAATAGTCCATTTTGCCTTCATAATACTTTGCACCTAAAGGTGTTTCTTTTATAGGCGCAAACCAGTCAAGATTGTTTTTTTCTCCAATATAGGGAGGATTTCCAATGACCAAGTCAAATCGCTCTGAGGCGTCTATGAGGTCTTCTGTTAAACTATTCCCGCAAAAAATTCTAAAGTTCAAGGGCGTTATGCCCCTTGAATGTGAAAATTCAGTCAAAAGTTGTTTAAAAACGCTAACCGCTTCAGGATCAATATCTAAACCAACCATTTGATTCTGAACGAGATTACAGAGGCATTCATTTGAATAAGAAGGCGCATATTTAAGCAAATATTCTACGAATTCTAAATAGGCAATCAACAAAACACCGCTACCACATGACAAATCTAAAATGGTGAGCGGTAAGACTATTTGAAGCAGTTTTTCTGCCTCAAAAGCTTCAATTGATTGTCTTGATAGATATCTGTTTAAGAATAACGCATCAAAATTAACGCCTTCGAGATCGAAAGCGTTATAGTTTATGTGCATATGATTTTTTAAAAGCAAATAGACCATTTGTTTAGCAACCCAATCGGGTGTATATACAGTTCCAGTAATTGCAGAACCTAGGTGAATGGAACTTTCGTGGCCATAATAAGACTTTAATACCTCATACGATTGTTTCAAGATACCTCCTAGAGCAACTCCTCGAGTGTAAAGGTTTCTGTTTTAAGGAAGACAATGTCTTCATTTATGACAGTGTTCATCAAATCAATCATTTGATGAAGGTGTGCTTCATTGTTGCATAACACATAAAATTGACCATTGGTTATCTCAATTTCAGCAATGATGACATCTTCTTGCATGACACGCAAAATCGGTTCATCCTCATCATCCGCGAATACAGGTAACTTGATGTCGAGGATACGATCATAGAGTTCATCCTGTGTACATCTAAATCCGTAGGTCGCTTGATGGAGCATCAGCTCTTCTTCAAATGCGTTTTCTTCATCGATGGTGCTCACGATAGCCATGACCTTATAAATTAGATGGCCATTGATATCCAAAAAAGCATCAAGTGTCATCTGTCCCATGCTGATGGTGTATTGATTGTACTGAGCGAGAATATATTTAACGATACTCTCTTTATAATGACTTTCAATTTCAAAAATATCGCCGATGAGATAATGCTTATGACCAAGTGTCACGATACGACCGCTGATCATCTGGTCAAGTTCGACAATGGTATTTTCAATAGCGAAATCATCGTTATTGAAAATGTCTTTAAGTACGGCTTGGTCACGGTCACTTCTCACTTCGTACAGACTGCGTTTAGAAGCTTTGATGGCATCTAGTGCTTCAAGAACTTCTGGAATGTTCGCACTTTGATCGGAAAGTTTATAGTGATTAATCAGTCTTTCGTTGCTTTGATCGTCTCTGTAATTGAAAATAAACCACTCCGCAAAGCCAACCGTATCCGTTTTATCTTCAGTAATTAAGAATCTATCTTCTGCTTTTTTTAGCAGTGCACCAAACTTTGGCAAGACTGCATATTCATATAAGTCGTTTACTATGGATTCAAGTAGTTCAATACTCATGTGCTTCTCCTCTATTAATGATTCTTTTCTTTAATTGATACCGAATCTATTATATACTATTTAGGTAAAGATTTCAGTATGTTTATCTCGTGGAGGTTTATAATGACAGTTAAACACTATAATACAAATGCATATATAAAAGATTTTCAAGCCAAAGTGGTTGCACTCGTTGATAGAATAGAAGGAAACGCCATCGTCCTCGATGCGACGTATTTTTATCCTGAAGGTGGTGGACAACCATGTGATCTAGGCCATATAGATGGCGTATCAATTAAGGATGTCATCATTGAAGATGATATTATTTATCACATCACCGATGCGTCAATCCATCACTTGAACGTCGATCAATCGATTGATTGTGCCATCGATTTTGACCGTCGCTTTGCATTTATGCAGCAACACACTGGTCAGCACATCTTATCGTCTTGTGCTGAAAAACTCTTTGATGCCAATACCATCGGTTTTCATATGGGCGAAGATTATGTGACGATTGATCTGGATAAAAAGCTATCGAATGAAGACGTAGATGCCCTCGAAAATTTGGCGAATGCCATTATTTTTTCAAACAAAGCCGTCATGGCGCATAATCCAACTTCAGAGGAACTCTCTAAAATGCCTTTGAGAAAACAACCAAAAGTCACTGAGAATATCAGAGTTATCGAAGTAGATGGCATTGATTTTTCACCTTGTGGCGGCACACATACTAAAACATCGTCAGAAGTTGGTCTACTTAAAATCAAACGCATAGATACCTATAAAGCAGGCGTTCGCATAGAATTTGGCTGTGGTATCTACGCCCTTAACAGCTTTAAAAAACGCAATGAAACGGTAAATGGACTTATGCGTATATTCTCAATACAAGATGCTGAAATTCTTAGCTTTTGTGAACAGCTTCTAGAAAATCAAAAGGCGGATCGTCATGCCATATCTGATTTAAAAGAGCAACTCTACAGAATGCAGGTTGCTCATTTGCTAGCTAACTATGATGAAGAACTCAATGTGGATATCAAAGTCATCAGCCTTATTGAAACCCATATGTCTATGAATGATTTGAGGTTTAAGACGGCATTAATCTGTGAACAAGACAACAACATTGTTATTGCAGCAGCATCCGAAACCGAAAAAACACATTTTGTATTGGCAAAATCAAAAAACCTAGAAAAGACATTCGACATGGGTGCTTTATTTAAGGCATACATCGCCCCTCTCGGCATTAAAGGGGGTGGCAACCCGTTTGTCGCACAGGGTGGTACCAATCAAACCTTGCCTGTTGAAACCATCTTAGAATCCATTGAAGTCGCCCTACAAACCATTCTTGAAGCATAGGTAACTATTTCTAACAATCAAAACGTTTCAATACTTTAAATATGGGCGTCGAGCCATGCTGTGACATCGTCGAATACTTCATTACGATTGATTTCATTTAGCATCTCATGGCGCCCTTCTTTATATAGTTTTACTTGAGTGTCAAACCCAATGTCTTGATACATTTTAGCAGATTTTTCAACCCCTTTCCCATAGTTGCCTACGGGGTCCATTTCGCCTGACAGTAAAAGAAGTGGGAGTTGTTCTTTGAAATTGCTAAATGCACCATCATAGAGAATATGTTCGAGAGCGGAAAAAAAGAGGTAGAAAAACGAGCTTGGATGCATTTGGCCACACAGTGGATCCGCTACATAAGCAGCCACTTTATCACTGTCTCGACTTAACCAATCAAACGGTGTTTTAGGCGCTTTGATTTCTTTGTTATTCTTTCCGAAAGCTATTTTGTCAATAAATTTTGAAGGGTGTCGATTGCCATGGTTACGAATGTCGCGAGTTGATAACCACTGCCCCATTTTAAGTTCTAATCTGGAATAAAAACCTGTTCCCGATAAAATCACGCCATCCAGTAGGTAGGAATAATCGAGTAAAAAATCACGTGTTAAAAAAGACCCCATACTGTGACCGAAAACGAAAACGGGCTTTCCAATGTGTTCAGTTTTTGCGCGTTCAACCACGTGTTTCAAGTCGTCCTTCATCTTGTTCCAGCCATCCTCGCCGAGATACCCCAGCATTTCAGCATTTGAACCGTGTCCCCTTTGATTGATACCATAGACCACATAGCCGTTTGATGCCAAAAACTCAGCGAAAGCCTCATATCTCTCGATGGTTTCTGCCATTCCGTGTGCGATAACGATAACGCCTTTTATTTGATCCACTTTTTCCTGTTGCCAAACATAACCACTAAGTTCAAGTTCTTCAAATGATTGAATCGAAAATGGGTTTTTCATAGGTTCGCTCCTTTTACTGCATTTATAATATTATTATAACACTTTTAGTTTCATATTTTAACTAACCGTAAATTATGCTAAAATGAACATGCATTATTAAAACTTGGAGGCTTAAATGTACGTATTATTAGGAATTTGTAGCTATTTAATCGGGAGCATTCCCTTTTCATATCTCATTCCCAAATGGATTGGAAAAATTGATATTCGAACGATGGGCAGTGGTAATACTGGAACGACAAATGTCGTTAGAACCCTCGGAATGAAAGTTGGTGTCCTCGCTTTTATCGGTGATTTCTTTAAAGGGATTATTCCCGCTCTAATTGGTCTTTTATGGCTTGGAGAACTCGGTGGCATCATTGGTGGCTCAATGGCAGTCATAGGCCATTGTTACCCAGTTTGGTTGAGCTTTAAAGGGGGGAAAGGCGTTGCAACGTCCGCTGGTATATTAATCGTTTTAATGCCGGGTATATGTATTCTGTTATTAATCGGTCAATTTATCATTATTGCACTTACAAAATACATGTCACTTGCCTCATTAATTAGTGCAGCACTGTTGCCAGTTATGGCTTTTATCTTTTCAAAAAGCGATACAATGACTTTTTTTTCCATTGGTTTAGCACTATTCGTCATAATTAGACATCGTGCGAACCTCTTCCGTTTGATAAAAGGGACTGAGTCAAAACTGGTATCTAAGAAAAAAATCGTTTAGATCTGAAAAGGATTTAATAACTATGAATGTAGTCAATAATCTGCTACAATTGATAGTGTCCATGGGGGTAGCGGGGTGCTGGTGTGCCTTCTGATCTTCAAAATCAGTGCGGGTAATTAAGAGTTGCCTTGGTGGGTTCGATTCCCACATGCCCTCGCCATAAAAAAATAGGAGTTGTTGCAAATCTAAGAAATTAGATGAGCAATAACTCCTTTTTACATAGCTAAATAAATTTCAACAAATCAATTTTAGTTGATTATTTTTTTTATTTATTGCTTGACTTCATACGTACAGTCATACCTTTGGCCTCTTGCGTCATCATAGGCTAGCTTTTTTGCATTAAAACCAAAACCTTTGTAGAACCCAATACCGTCATCATCCGTTTCAACCGTGACAAATTTTACTTTTTCATCACTAATAGCAAATCTCATGAGCTCAGTACCAATTTTTTGTCTTTGAAATGTACTTGATACAGCCAAATGTCTAACAACCAACATGTGGTTGTCAATTTTAGAAAATCCGATGAGCCCCACTAGTAACCCATCGATTTTGCAAATATAGAATCGACCTTGGGTTTTGGCATATACGGTTTGTGCAATATTTTGTATCTTTCCAAAAGTTGGATTGAACATAGATGTTCCCAATAACGCTGAAATGTCGCGATTCATAAATATTTCTTCAAAATCGTCAATCTTAATAATTTCCACTCGCACTCCTCTAATCCTTATTTTATGTTCTTTAATATCTGAGACCACACTTCAAAATGATCGGCTTTTTCACTGCTATATTCGGGGATCGTTCCCAATCGCCAAACGGAAAGACCGCCAATATCAAACAATTTTGCTAAATCAATTTTTGCCTGGATGCTGCGCGCATCTTCATACCAAACGACATTTTTACTGCCATCACTATCCTCTGAAAAAGTGATCGTTGGACTTTGCAGATTTGTTGAATACTCTACAGTGGCACCATTTTCGATACGTTTAGCAATAGCCTGATAAGTTGGATGATATGGCACGCTATTGATTATCACATTGTCTATAAGCTTCCATTGTACGGTGTCCATTGAGAGTTGAAGCAACACTTTTTCAGAGCTTTCGACACCTGTTACAGGGTTTGTGATGGCTTCAAGTGCATAGTAGATTTCATTGATTGGAGATAATGGCGTAACCGTATAACCGGAGGACATTTCTGCCAAGGTAAGCCTTTTGGGATAATAGTCATGTGCCATTAAAATGACTTTATCCGCATATCGGCCAATTGTTTTAAAGTCGTAGCCATCAAAATACACGCCACCTGTTTTGCCCAGAGGATGCACGGCCACTAAAAGTTTGAGGTTTGCCTTTTCAAGTTCTAGATCCAACTGGCGTAAAAATGCATTTAAAAGGTCTGCATTCTCCTCGCCTTTTAAGGCTTCAAAATCTATGACGACGCCATTGAATGGTATTTTATAAGCGTTGTCATTTAGAGCGTTCACAATCGATGTGACAACAGAATTTCTCAATGTCTCTTTTGATAAAATCATCTCAGCTAATGTCATGTTTTTTTTGCGCGTCGCATCATAAACGGTTTCATCTTTGACAAATACCATCAAGTTTCGTTCCAGTGATGCGTTGCTAGTCGCGCTAATTACACTAGAATAGCCTGTGGGTACCCTATATTCATTTGATCCATTACTCGACATATTCAAGATAACATCAGTTTTATCACTGTTAAGCTCTAACCGACTCCACCCGAAACTCAGGGAATTCAATTCCTTCGAAAAGTCTATCTGACTGTACGAGCTAATGGCATAGTAGCTATGAAGGGTATTTAAGTCATCCTGATAGGCCTTAAAGACTTGGTTCAGTATCGCATAAGCTTCTTCTTTTTTGATTAACTGATCTGGTCGAAATGTCTTAGTCGTATTTAAAGAAATAAAATTAAATTTTACTGCTAAATTTAACATCGATTTATTGCCGCTTGTATCTATAAATGGCGACTCTAAATTTTTGATTTGCAGTGCCAATTTATCAAGTGACAATGCCTGAAAAACAAACGTCAATGTTTCAATACGCGTCAGATTTTTTGTCGCATCATAAATCGATGTATAGGCGTTCTCAGGATCAATTTTCTGTAAGATTTTGATTAAATCAGCTTGAGTGACCCCCGAACCCAGATTAAAGGTATTTGTACTTTCAATAATACCTGCATCAAGCATACTGTTTAGAGTCTTAAAAATCCAATGATTTTGAGAAACATCAGAGAATGCACTTTCCGCAGCGCTCAGTGGTTTAGAAACCAAAATTGATACAACTATCAGCAAGATGAGTGCAAAATTATTGGGTCTATGTTTCGTTGGTATTGATTTGAATGTCAATTTCATCATTTCACTTCCTATCCAATTAGTCAAATGCCTACTCTAAGTATAGACCTTTGGCTGGGAAAATCCATAACAGCCAGATTACAATCTCGTAAAAGAACCTGTCAATTTGAATTTAAATTGATTCGGAATACATCATCCTCATCTATAACGGTCCATTTATCATAGGTGTTGAGCATAAAACCCTCCGTCTCGTATTGCTTCGTAAATTTGACAAAAACTTCATCATACCCTGCAAATACCCTAGAATAATACGTATCTCTGGAATAGTCGCGATGTGTGTCGTTAAAGGTATTTGCATATTTTATAAAGGCACTATAATCGTAGTTGTTCATACTATTTTTCGTGAGTAAGCTGTAAGCGAGATCAAATCGTCGTGTGCTAATATACTCTATAAATTCAAGTACCACATCAGACGACTTTACTTTTTTTGTGTAAACGAGCGCTTGTAATTTGGGTAGTGGTGCATTGAAGTTATAACCGTGCAGACTGCGTCTATATTGCTTTCCTTCAACTAGAAATTGAACATTTTTAACCTGGTTGTTCTCAGTTAAACTATTGACCACGGACCAAATATATAAATCAAAACGTTGATCCAAAATTAACGCATCGAGTTCGGGGGTATCCGTCAGATTGATGTAACACGTCTCATGTACCAGATCGATGGAGATAATCTGGATACCTAAACTGAAAATTGTCGTGAAAGAGCTGTTACTAGACCCTGCAGCAAGTGCATCCAGGATGGCTAATTCAAAATTTGAGTCGCTAATTGTGACACTTCTCGTTTCACGGCGCAGCGCATCGTCATACACGAAATACAAATCCGTATGAATCTTGATACTGCCATGTTCGGGTGAAATGTATTGATTCTCCTCCAAAGTGTTATAGTTGACATCCATATTGACTGCAAAGGTCCCAATGGTGGCAATAACAATTAGTAGCAGAACGATGGTTACAGGAAATTTCATGCATAGTCTCCCTTATTTTTTGGGCAGCGAAATAACAACTTGAGTGCCGATACCGAGTTGACTTGTCACTTCAATAAAACCCTGATGAAGTTGAATAATCTGTTGTGCAATGGCAAGTCCTAAACCGGTCCCACCTGTCTGCCTAGCACGTGCTTCATCAACGCGATAAAAACGATCAAAAATAAATGGTAGATCTTTTTCAGGTATGCCAATCCCAGAGTCTGTGACGCGTATGACGATATGGTCTCGGGTTTCTTCAAGCTCTACGAGTACTTTACCATATTCAGGCGTATATTTAACAGCGTTACCTATGATATTGAGAAGACATTGTTGCATTTTTTCTTGATCAAGTGATATTTGTACTTTATTTGTAGCAATAAGTAACAAATTGATATTTTTCTTAAGAGCGATTGGATTGAGCGTCTTGTTGACCCATTCAAGAAGGTAATTCAAGTAAGTGATGCTATATTTGAGTTCAAGCTCATCTTTTTCAACTCTAACCAGATAAAGTAAGCTATCGATAATTTTATTTAATCGATCAATTTCTGAGTTTATATCCGCCATAAATTCACGATAAACCGATTCATCCCAAGAAGGTGCGGACAATAAGGTGTCTGATACAATTTTCATGGAAGTCATAGGCGTCCTAAGTTCATGTGATACGTTAGACACAAATTTTTTGCGTCGTTCTTCAACTTGAAAGAGTTTGGTAGTCATGATATTAAATGCTTTACCTAACTCGCCTATTTCGTCACTACCTAAAATTTCAACTTTAGTATCATACTTACCAAGTGTAATTGTTTTGACAGAATCGGTTAACTTTTCAATTGGCTTAGAGATAATATCGGCAAAAATAATACTGATAAAGATGGAAACGAGAATTGCCATAGAAAAAATAATGAATAGTTTTTCCATGAAACGATTGATCTCTTCAAATATATAATTGGCTTCTATTGACATGAATGTTGCACCAATGATATTGTCTCGATCCACGATTGGCACTGCAGCGTACAACAAATAATCGTCAAAATACATGTAGATATTCGACGATTTATTACCCGAAAGTGCAAGCTTTATTTCGGCATTGTCAAGTATTTGCCCATTTAATGCATCAAATGAATCGACAATCACGTTACCCAATGTATCGACGACAACGGCACGTGCATTATATTCGAGACTGTTTTGTTTGATGATGTCTTCGACATAACGCAAGGTATATTCGTTGTCAATATTGTTGATAAATGGTGCAACCTGATTTGAGACAACGGCATTAAAGGTCGATAAATTGGTTTGGGCTTCACTAACATTCGTTTTTACCAAAGAATCCTTAACGAAAAACGTGGTTAGTAACATGACAAAGGTTATCAATATTAAATAGGTGGAAACAAGTTTCCACCTAATGCTTTTAAAGAACTCTTTTCTTTTTATTTTTAAAGTAATACCCAACGCCCCATTTCGTCAATATATAGTCTGGTTGAGATGAATTTGTTTCGATTTTTTCTCTTAAACGTCTTATGTGTACATCTACAGTTCTAACATCACCAAAATATTCATAACCCCAGATTGTTTCCAAAAGTTCCTCTCTTGAATAGACGCGTTCTTCATTCATGATAAGAAGGAGAAGCAGATCGAATTCTTTTGCCGTCAAGTTGACTTGAACGCCATTGATTGTCACTTTTCTGCCCAGCGTATTGATATTGAAATCACCGAGATTTAAAATATTTGAAGTCATGTTAGAATCGTTGATTTGAACGCGTCTTAGTATCGCTTTAATACGCGCCTTAAGTTCAAGCATATTGAATGGTTTTGTGATATAGTCATCGGCACCATACTCAAGTCCTAAGACTTTACTTGAATCGTCATCCTTTGCTGTAAGCATGAGGATAGGTACCATGAGTTTTTCTCTAACTTTTTTACAAACTTCCAAACCGTCCATACTAGGTAACATGAGATCTAAAATAACAGCATCGTATGCATTTTGAAGAATTTTATCATATGCTTCTTTGCCATCAACTGCCGTCTCAACTTCATAACCTTCCTGTTCAAGGCTAAATCGCAATCCCTTTAATAAAATTGGTTCATCGTCAACAACTAATATTTTTTCTGCCATGTTACCACTCCAATCATAATTTAATTAATGTCCGTGTATTTTCACTGCGCTTCGTAAGTTGTATTCTGTCAAAATGCTCAAGTAGAATAACCGTCGCTTTTCGGGATAATCCCACTAAGTCTCTGAACTGTGCAACGCTAATCTCTGTGTGCTTTTCAAAATGTTTGATTAGTGCTTGTCTACAAGTTTGATAATAATTTGCGTCCATTATGTTTTCATCATTAATCTTAACAAGAATTTCGGAATTAATCAAATGATATAGCACTTCTTTGGTAATAATTTTATTATTTTCTTGCTTTATGAGGTCATCTATAGGGACTATCCCTTGTTGATGGTCATTTATTAGGGTCAAAAGTCTTGTAACAATTGATTTTTCAATTGGAGAATATTGCACGTGATAATTTTTAAGTGCCACGGTTTGAGGGCGTTCTTCCAATATATCTTGGAAAACTAGTTCCTGAATTAAACGTCCAAAATCTTGTTTTGAAATAGTGGCATAGGCCAATCGAGAGGCAATTTTTGATTTTAATGTTTCCTTTTGGATGCCTATTCTCAATGGATAAAGTTTATGCTCTTTCGAAACTTCGTCGACGATTACATCGACGAGATCTATCCAGTTTTTTGATAATAAGTATTTGTGATCACCGATGCCATGAATATCATCCTGTGCAACTAGCTGCTCGAAAAGCAAAAGACCATTTTCAAGTGAAGAGGACGATTTTTCAAATATCGAATCGCTTAAAGTGAAAATATAATCTTCTTGCCTAAGCACATCCAGTAGAATAGCTGCTTGTGAAATCGGCTCATCTACTTCATTTGACGCGATATGTTTCTTCGCATAGGGTGATACAACCTGTCCACCACCAAGTGTCATCATAGGAGAATAACTTCTTACAATAAACGGATCACCTGCTTTACAGTAGATTGGCGATTCCAGTCTTAGTTGAACCAAACGCGCTTCAAAAGCATAAATTGGAAGTGTAACGATTCGGCAAAGTATTTCCCTTGTGCCATGATAAAGTTTAAGCCGTTGCCAATGTGTGATTTCCTGGTTGAGTGCATCGGTTTTAAGCAACACATCAATAATCATTGTGGGTTTAAATGCGCTGATGGAAGTAAGCGTCTCTCCCTTTTGAATGTCGTCTAAGTCAAGCGTCAGGTTGAGCGCCGTTCTTTGACCATATTGAGCAGACTCGGCAATTTTGCCATAGACTTGAACGCCTTTGACGCGACACTTTTTCTCGCTTGGGTATAAATAGAGCGTATCACCTTTTTTGATTTCTCCCTCGATCAAAGTGCCTGTAACAACCGTTCCAAATCCCTTTACGCTAAATACGCGATCGACGTTTAATCTAGATGCGACATAAGCCTCTTTGGTCACTTCATTATTTGCAATTGATTCAATTTCAGTGATGACGCGTTCGTTCGATTTTTCATCGTATATTGAATAATGAATGATGGGTTTATCTTCAAAAGCAGATAGTTTTGTCAAGTCGCTTATTTCATTTTCCAGTTGGCTTAAACGCACGTCATCGACAAGATCACACTTAGTGATGAGTATAAATCCACGATGGATATTGAGGTGCTTGATAATATTAAAATGTTCCAAAGTTTGAGCTTTAATCCCTTCGTCAGCGGCAATGATCAGGATAACGGCGTCGATACCCATGGCGCCAGCAAGCATTGTTTTGATAAAACGTTCATGACCTGGCACATCGACGAACCCCACGGTAAATCCATTTGAGAGATCTAGATGGGCATAGCCGTTTTCAATAGTGATACCGCGTTCTTGCTCATCTCTGAGACGATCGGTTTCAAAGCCAGTTAGATGCTTTATAAAGGCTGTTTTACCATGATCGACATGTCCTGCGGTGCCCAATACAATATGACTATTCATTTTCGTCTCCTCGTAAAACCATTTCAAGTCCTGTTGCGAGGCTTTCATAATCATCTTCAAACAATGTTCTGAAATCAAATAGCAATGCATCATCTTCTATTTTGCAAATGATTGGAATTTGAAGACGGCGCAATTTGGTCTGTATGTGATTGAGTTGTCGATCGCCTCTTAGGCAAAGACCATAGGATGTCAACTGCTCTAAGGGCATTGCACCACCACCGACCTGTGATTGCATCTCTTCAATAGAATAACGCAGTCCAATCAATTCAAGCATAGCCTGATATTTTTTAATAAAAAGAGTCACCTTTTGTAGGACATCTTCAGAAGTGGCAGACAACATGGAAAGTGTTGGAATATGAGCGATTGCAGTTTCTTGATTCAAGTATTGTATTAAGGTGTCCTCAAGGACGGCTAAAGACAATTTGTCGATTCTAAACGCCCTGAGCAATTGATTTTGCTTGAGTTTATCTATATAAGCTTTTTTGCCGACGATTATACCGGCTTGACTAGAGCCAAGGAGTTTATCACCTGAGAAAGATAAAAGGTCAACGCCCTCTGCTAGACATTCAGAAATGAGGGGTTCTCGTTTTAACCCATAAACGCTAAAATCGATCATCGCCCCACTTCCTAAATCTTCATATAAGGGGATACTTGATGCTTGTGCAAGTTCGGCAAGTTCTTTTCTTGAAACGTCACTCGTAAAGCCCATGATCTGATAATTGCTCGTATGCACTTTTAATAGCATTGCTGTGTCATTAGTGATGGCACTTTGGAAATCTCTCAAATGTGTCTTGTTAGTTGCACCCACTTCTACGAGTTTACAACCGCTCGATTTCATAACTTCGGGTATTCTAAATGACCCGCCGATCTCCACGAGTTCACCCCTTGAAAGGATAACTTCTCTATTGATTGCCAAAGTATTGAGCACCAACATGACCGCGGCGGCGTTGTTATTGACGACCAATGCGGCCTCAGCACCCGTCAGTTTGCAAAGCAACTTTTCAATGTGGTCATACCTTGAACCACGTATACCGAGCTGTAGATTATATTCTAGGGTGTTGTAATGGGTCATGGTATTGTATAAATGCTTCATTGTACGTTTTGAGAAAACGGCACGACCAAGATTAGTATGCAGTATGATGCCCGTTGCATTGATGACGCGTTTTAGATTTGGTGTCAATTGGACTTCAATATGACGCGTGATTTTGATGATCAATCCAGTTTCATCGATTGCATCGATAGAGCCTTTCATGATTTTATGTCTGAGTTGTTGCAATTCTTCATCAATAATCACTTTGACTTGAGCTTGATCCATCTGATTCGTAATATTTTTCGGGAGTAGGTCGATGATTAAATCTACTCTTGGAATTTGCCTGAGTAATTCATTGAAATGGTTCAAAGGGTCACCGCCTGTATTCATAGTGTTTACTCTATGACAATATACGCGTCATTTCTTTCTCTGACGTAGCCTATAACGGCTACAGGAAGATCATAGCGCTGTTTTAAAAGTGAGAGATAGCGTGGTTCTTCAAAGGCGGGTATCGCCAACAGAAGTCCCCCTGACGTCTGTGGATCAAAGAACAGATCCATGTATACCTCTTCAATATCATTTTTATTTAATACTTTATTCTTAACATAGTCTTTATTTTTATAGGCACCCGCTGGAATAATGCCCATTTCGGCTAGAGGTACTGCAGCTTTGATAATCGGTATAGCGGCATGATTCAGTACAAAACAGACCTCACTGCCCTCGGCCATTTCAAGTGCGTGACCTATTAAACCGAAGCCAGTAATATCCGTACAAGCATGTACGGGAATATCAAGTTCTTTAAGTATTTCAGCTGGTATTCGATTTAACGTTTTCATGATCATTGTCAATTCACTAAGTGTTTGTGGTTCAAGGAGATCCTCTTTCAAAGCGGTCGTCAGTATGCCGATACCTAGTGGCTTTGTAAGAATTAAGACGTCACCAGGCTTTGCACCAATGTTTTTCCAGATTTTATCAGGTGCAACGAGACCCATCACAGAAAGACCGTATTTGGGTTCCTCATCTTCAATAGAATGTCCGCCGACGAGTAAAGCGCCAGCTTCTTTTACTTTATCTGCCCCACCTTTCATAATTTCTTTTAGTATGGAAGGGTCGAGACAGGTTGGAAATCCAACAATATTCATAGCTAATGTAGGCGTTCCTCCCATAGCGTAGACATCACTCAGTGCATTCGTTGCCGCAATAGCGCCAAAATCATAAGGGTCGTCGACGATAGGCGTAAAAAAGTCTAATGTTTGTATGATAGCTTGTGTGTCGTTTAACTGATAAACGGCGGCATCATCTGATGATTCAAAACCGACGAGCAGCTGTTCACTTTCAAATTTTGGGAGATCGCACAAAACTTGTGCGAGGGTTTCAGGACCGATTTTAGCGGCTCAGCCAGCGCTGCGGGAATAAGATGTTAACTTTACCATAGCAATACCTCCTTTCTTAACCATAGGTCTATTATACCAACTAATTGCAAATAGTTCACGGTAAAATCGTCATAATCTTAAGAAGCTTTTTTTCACCGATCCCCTTCACTGACATTAGCTCATCAAATTGACCAAAAGGACCATTATCTCTTCTATAATCTAAAATGGCTTGTGCGGTTACTTCACCTATCCCCGAAAAGGTCATAAGTTCCTCTTTGGTTAGTTTGTTGAAGGCTTCTAGCGTATATGTCTTTTCAAGTTCAGCACTATAAGCAAGTGGTTCTGCGGGCGACACTTGTGAGTTAGAGGGTATGATACTCTTTATGGTCTCCTCTGTTTGAGATTCTGTTTGTAACGCCTGAGATTGTTCGGTTTGCTGATTATACGGTACTTCAAGTTGTGAGTCAGTCGCTGTAATTTCTGCAATGACAAAAGTATTTTCATGATTAGTTGAAAACACGCGAATGCTAATAAATAGGATAATAACGCCTGTAATGACAGTATTTAATGGATTGACGACCGATTTGAAACGTTGAGTGATTGACATAAACACCTCTATATGGAATATAATGGAATATATTATATATTAGCATATATTTATGATTTAAAAAAGAGACATTATCAATTATAATAGGAATATACGTTTTTTAGGAGGCATTCATCAATGACGTTCAAAATTTTAAAGCACAAGTTTTCACTGATCGGTTTTTCAGCACTTTTAATAGTAATTGGTTCTTCTAACACCTTTGCATCCGAATACGATGTCAAGGCATCCGATCTAGTAGCTGAAACCGCCGTTTTAATCAATCAGACTTCAGGTCAAGTCCTGTTCGATAAAGGTGCAAATACACCCATGTTTCCAGCCAGTACTACAAAAATCTTGACAGCAATCATTATACTCACCGATTTACCTCTAGACGAAGTGGTCACTATCGATGCTGAATCACCTTATGCCGGTGGCAGTGCTATTGCGCTCGAACCTAATGAACAGCTAACAGTTGAACAATTGCTCTATGCACTTATGATTACCAGTGCCAATGACGTTGCTGAGGCGCTTGCCATACACCATTCAGGCTCTATTGAGGCATTTGCAGATGTCATGAACGAAAGAGCTGCTGAGATGGGCGCTATCAATTCCAACTTCGAAAATCCACATGGCTTGCCCAATCCAGACCATCTGACGACGGCTTACGATTTGGCAATGATTGCTAAATATGCGATGCAAAATGAAACGTTCAGAAAAATTGTAAAGACGACGCGTTATGAAATTCCACCGACAAACCTTAAAAAGGAAACGCGTTATTTGAATAGTACAAACAGTTTTTATGCTGGTATGGAAGGTTCTAACGATTTAATCACGATTCGTGGTCAAAAAATTCCCATCGCTTACGATCTTGTAACCGGAATCAAAAGGGGTTTCACTGAAGAGGCTAAGAATTGTTTCATCAGTGCTGCAACAAAAGAGGATAAATCCTATATTTCTGTTGTGCTTAAGTCAAATGGCATCACTATGTATCAAGATACTCGATTGTTGCTCGACTATGGTTTGTATGGGGTCGTATCCCATACCTTACTTCAAAAAAATGACATCGTCGAGACGTTGACTATGAGTAATAAGAGAAAAACTCAAATTCCAATGCTTGTTGAACAAACGGTTGTCGTTGATTTGCTCGAAGGTGTAGATCCATCCACGCTTGAAAAAAAAATCACATTACTACCGGCGATTGATTTACCCGTTAAAAAAGGAGAAACGATGGGCACGCTTTCTTATTACGATGGCGATAAGCTCTTGACTTCCCTACCAATTGTTTCTAGTGACGATTTCATCGGTGAAGATCTAGTAACAGAAGCCACACATTTTTTTGTAACGACTGAAAGGCCATTATTTTCTAAAGCATGGTTCTTTTTTCTGTTTTCAAGAGCATTCATCGCACTTCTTATCTGGCGCGCTATCATGACGGCAATAAGAATTCAGAGGTTAAAACGTAGCAAACTCAAAAAACGGCGGTCAAAACCATCGGCATCAATGGAATCATAAAAAAGAGCTCTATAACGGCATTTAGACCGTTATAGAGCTCTTTTAATTATGGCACCAATTATTCCTTATAAGCGATCATCTCAATCTCAACATCCGCCAATAACGGAAGATTAGCGACTTCAAAAGCAGCACGTGCTGGTTTATGTTCAGAGAAATACTCCGAATAAACTGCGTTCATCTCGGCAAACTGCTTGATGTCATTCAATAAAACCGTCACTTTTACGACGTCATTGAACGTGCAACCAGCTGCTTCAAGAATTGCTTTAGCATTTTCAAGTGCTTGACGTGTTGCTTCTTTGATATCATCTTTCACGAGTTCGCCTTTTCCTGGTATTAATGGGAGTTGACCAGAAACATAAACAAACGCACCTGCTCTGATTGCTTGTGAATAAGGACCAACTGCAGCGGGTGCTTTTTCAGTAGCGATTACTTTTAACATACCTTTTCCTCCTAAATTCTATTTTCCTTCTCGAATGCCATCCAAATAGTTGTAAATAGTATATCTGGATACCTGAAGTGAGTTGGCGACATAATCGATGGCACCTTTTATTAAAAATACGCCTTTTTCTTCAAGATCTTTAACAATATTCACTTTTTCGTCTTTTGTTAAGTAGATAACGGGTCTACCAAATTTATGAATGGTTCCCTCGACAATATCATAAAGCACATCGTTGACTTTATTGATTTCCCCTATGACTTCTATTTCTTTTTCATCTACTTTACACAGTTCGTTCATGACATTTCTCGCACTTAACAAATCGGTGATATCAAGATTGATACACATACAACCAATAATTGCACCCGCCTCATCTTTAAGAAAGGTCGTCGTAGATTTTAGTTCTCTGCCCAGTGTGCTTTTTCCGGTATAATTGAAAACATCATGACCTTCTTGATGTTTGTTGATTTTCTTTAAAATTGAGTCTGTCATTTTTGTATCAATCGTACGACCTGTCACATGTCCATTGAAAATGACGACGATAGAATTGTCCAAATTTTGAAAATCATGAATCACAACTTCACAATTTGAACCGAATGTTTCTGCCACGCCTTTTGCAATAGGTATAACTGCCATTAATAATGGATGTAATAGTTTTTCCATAGTTGGTCTCCTTATGCTAATTTGTATAAATTTTATTGTATATGAGTTCATAGAAAAACTCAACTTAAAAGTGTTGATTAATCGTCACAATTTAAGTCGAGTTGCATCATTCCATATGCGTTCAAGTGCATAATAATCACGTGTTTCCGCGTTAAAAATATGTACAATAACATCGCGATAATCAAGTAGTAGCCACCCACTTATCGAACGACCTTCCATATGTTTCATTGTGACGTTCATTTTCTGAAGCGCCTCTTCCACACCGTCTGCCAAGCCATTCATGTGCGTAGTAGAAGTACCTGTTACTATGATAAAATAATCTGCGAACGACGTAATGCCCTTTACGGATAAGACGACAATGTCATGTGCTTTCTTATCGACTAAAGCGTCGTGAATATTTTGTGTTAACATCAAAATTTGATCCATTTCAACCTCAATCAATCTTTTGTCATTTGAATTTTGTTGATCATTTGTTTCGTATAGGTGTGCATAATCATTTTTCGATTTGCGAGATTATTGGCACACTGTTCATCGAAAACACTTATTGCCTCATCCAAACTTAGAAAGGCTAATTTACGTATAACGTCTACGCCATCAAACGTCCTTGATTGTTCAATAACGTCTGCAATATAGACAATTTTACTGAGCAAAGACATATCAACGTGACCATAGGTGTGCCATCTGATAGGATTGAGGATTTCGTCGTCATGAATACCAAATGTATTTTTTAGAATGCCTGCCCCCACTTCACCATGTGCCAAATTTGGGATAGCCATAATACTAGGATCTTTGTATATCTCAAATGTTTCGATGTAATCAACCATTTTTTTGCTTTTAAGTTCCTTAGCCAAATCGTGGCATAGGCCTGCAAATTCAGCTTTTACTGGATCCGCACCATAATGAATAGCCAGTTTTCTGGACAGATGTGCTGTTTCGACGCTGTGTTTGAAACGCTTAGGCGTCAAATGATTTTTTAAATAATCAAAAAGCTCAGAAAAACGTGGATGATGGGTTTTATATAGAAAATGGTCATGTATATAAGTTTCTACCGACTCAGGTAATAAGTATTTTATGCTTTTTTCTTGATCGACTCTTTCTCTAATTTCAGTTGAACTGATTGCTAGTGCAGGAATGAAACACAATTCGATTTGAACATTGAATCTCAACTTAAGCGAATCAATTTTTGCCGAAAGAGCATCCGTATCGACACCTGGTCGCGTGGCACCGATGAAATTGACGCGTTTAATTAAATCGGCGTAATCTTTCCATGACTCCAAAAGCAATAAAGCATCAGCTCCCGTGATGAAATAAAGAGAATCTTCGGGTTTAAGCTTAGCTTTAATCGTTTTTATAGTATCAATGGTATAAGTTACGCCTTTTTTATTAATTTCAATATCCGATACAAGAAAATATGGATTGGACTGAATGGCGAGTTTTGTCATCTCAAAACGGTTCGTTTTATTGGCTGTCTCATTGGAATCTTTATGAGGTGCCTTTCCAACTGGAATGAATAAAACTTGGTCTAGATGAAAACTCGTTCTTATTTGTTCAGCTAGCATTAGATGGCCATAATGGATGGGATCAAATGTCCCACCCATAATGCCGATACGTTTGCCTTTTTTCCCAGAAATCATTGGTTTATTGACCTCTTTTATTTGATTTGAAAGTTCTTGATGATTTTAACGCACCTGTTGCTTTCGACTCTCCAAATGATTTAGAACCCATTGATTCTTTAGATCCACCTGTCGATCGACCTTTATCAGATGATTTAGACGAACCATATGCAATGTTCGCACCAAATTTTCTAGTAGGTTTTAAAGCATCAGATGATTTTTCGGATTTAAATCCAAAAGTTCTTTTCGGCGTCTCGGATGTATCTACCGATGATTTTTTTGTAATACGGTTTGAAGATCGGTTGCCATATTTTTCAGAAGATTTTTCTGAAGAATTCTCAGAATCACCAGTGCTTCTCTTTTTATTGAAGAAATTGAACTGCGGTTTAGCTGCAAGTGTAGCTGCAGCTTCAACTTCAGCTTTTCTAGCTTTAATTTGTGAACGTTTGCCTTTTAATGGTCTCGACTTTTTACCACCCTTTTTAGTGAGTGGCTCCACTTTCTTACTAGCAATTGCCTTCTTTTGTTTATTAATTTTAACGCGTGAGTTATCAGCACCAGGAATCTCGATCATTGGATCAAGTCTTGACTGCCTATAAATGGTACATTTATTGCCGATTGCTTGAACAAACTCAGCATTTAGTGCCGTACAAATCTCATTGGCAGCATCAACAGCAGATTCAGAGCTATTCTCTAAGATATTAATTTTCACAATTTCATGTTGATCGAGCAAAATGCTCAGTTGGTCAAGAAATGGCTGAGAAATACCCTCTTTACCAAGTTGTGCCACAGGCTTCATTGTATGAGCCAAGCCCTTTAAATAACTTCTTTGTTTTCCCGTTAACATATAATCTCCTAATCACGTTCAAAACGATTACTTAATCGTAGAACTCAAATTCTAAATCAAAAATGCGTACAGTATCACCATCTACGCAACCAATAGATCGCAAGTGGTCGAACACACCGCTCATTTTAAGTGCATTTTGGAATCTTCGTAGGGATTCTATATCATCAAGATTAGTCGAATACAATAAACGGTCGATATAATCTCCCTCAACACAATAAACGTCGTCATCCATGAAATAACGAATGTCTTTTTCATTGGATGTATCAATCAATTCCACAAAATAATCATCCTCGTCGATTAATGGTTCAATCTCAACCGAATCGAGCAATGTAGTCACCCGGCTTAGCAATGCATCTACGCCGTCACCTGTTGCAGCCGACATAGGATATACTTCATAACCTTCTGCTTCAATCTTTTGTTTAAAAGACGTATAAGCTTCATCATCATATAGTAAATCCATTTTATTCGCTGCAACGATTTGCGTTCTCTTTGCGAGTTTTGGGTTATAGCCGAAAACTTCTGCATTGATTGTACAAAAATCCTCATAAGGGTCTCTGCCTTCAAGCCCTGATATATCCACGATGTGAATGAGAACGCGGGTTCTTTCGACGTGTCTTAAGAAATCGAGCCCCAAGCCAATGCCGTCCTTTGCGCCTTCAATCAAACCAGGAATGTCTGCGATGACAAAACTCTTGCCTTTAATCGCTTCAACAACGCCTAAGTTTGGTTGTAAAGTTGTAAAGTGATAATTTGCTATTTTAGGTTTTGCTTGTGTTGTTGCGGCTAAAAATGTTGATTTACCAACATTTGGATAGCCAAGCAGTCCAACGTCAGCCAACATTTTAAGTTCCAATGATATCGTTCGCTCAGCACCGTGTGTGCCTTTTTCAGCAAAAGTTGGCGCTTGTCTCGTCGGTGTAGCAAAGTGTTGATTGCCACGTCCACCGCGTCCGCCTTGAGCGAGTACCACACGTTGACCCATTTCTTTTAAATCTGATATAACTTTTCCAGTTTGAAGATCACGGATAATTGTGCCTTGTGGTACTTTGATGATAAGGTCATCCGATGCTTTGCCACTCATATTTTTTTTCCCGCCGTCATCACCTGATTCAGCGACGTATTTCGTCTTGTACCTGAAGTCCATCAAAGTACGCATACTTTCATCGACAACGGCGATTATACTAGCGCCGCGTCCACCATCTCCGCCATTTGGTCCCCCATCTGGCGTATATTTTTCCCGTCTGAAGCTTACGACCCCATTACCACCGTCACCAGCTTTGATCACAATCTTCGCTATATCTACAAACATTTTACACCTCGTATCTCTCTACATACAATAATAAAGCTTTTAAATAAAAATGTCCATCATAGATGATGGACATTAAGACTAAGCTTCATAAACGCTTACTTGTTTTTTATCTCTACCTTTACGTTCGAATTTAACGACGCCATCTACTAATGCGTATAAAGTGTCATCTCCACCTATGCCAACGTTAATTCCCGGGTGAACCTTAGTGCCTCTTTGTCTTACTAAGATTGTACCGCCGCTAACTGGTTGCCCGTCAGCTCTTTTAACGCCAAGTCTTTTAGATGCTGAATCACGACCGTTTTTAGAAGAACCAACACCTTTTTTACTTGCAAATAATTGTAAGTTAAAAGTTCTTAACATCTCCGTGCACCTCCTTGATCTTAAGTTTAACGTACTTAGAATAAGTACCTACTATACCTTCAATACCGACCTTAAATGTTCCAAATATGATATCTACAACATCACTAAAATCGTCTTCGTTCAATTTTAATTCTAAATAACCATTATCAATCTTTACAAATAAAGACCTTTCAGGGATGCCTCCAATGCTTTCAACTGCATTGACCAAAGTCTGAGCTAATGTTGATACCGCTGCACATACCAAATCCTTTCCGGGTTCGTCCGAATAAGCATGGCCGGTAATTTTGGCGCCACTGTAATGACTATTTTTTTTTGAAACCTCAACCTTAATCATGATAGATTATAAGCTGATTGATTCAATTTTAACTTTAGTATATGGTTGTCTGTGACCTTGTTTCTTTCTATAGTCTTTTTTAGACTTGTACTTGAAAATAATCACTTTAGGACCTTTACCGTTTTTAACAACTGAAGCTACTACTTTAGCGTTTGCTACTTCTTCGCCAAGTTGAAGACCATCTTCAGTTGAAACAGCCAATACAGATGTAAAATCCACTTTATCGCCTGCTTCTACATTCAATTTTTCGATGAAAAGCTCATCTCCTACTTGAACAGTGTATTGCTTACCACCAGTTTGAATTATTGCGTACATATCGCACCTCCTCTTTCCTTACTCGCCAATGCAGGTACACGTGATGTGTTTAAAAACCTACTATCGTGCGGCTACCCGATAAATATTATCACACCTATCTTCATATGTCAATGCTTTGCAGTGTGTATTCGGTAATTATTTTGATTACTTAGATTGTGTTTCAATTCCACTTTTAGCATCAAATTTTTAAAAATATTATTTTGCTTCAAAAATATATAGGGGGCATCTTCCAATTCAACGGTCACCTGCTTCGTGTTCGTATGGTTTTGCATCCGTTTGAGTTCACAGTATAGTGCATGAAGTTGAAGAAACATCATATCGCCATCGTCGTAGTTCTGGCTGAGAAGGTCTTTATTGGAAGGGACTTCACGTTTCCTCGTCATCTCTAAAATACCGAGCGTCGTAAAGCCTTCAATCAATAGTCCGTTGCTTTTATCATAGCCATTAGTTAAGAGATGTTGAATGAATGAAAGCCTTTCTTCTACAGTCATATCAATAAAGTCAATCAGGATTACACCAGAGAGTTTTTGCATCAAAACTTGTTTGAGAATCAGATTTGCTGCAATAGCATTGACTTCAAAGACGTTTTTGCGCTTTGATTGATCCATGCTGTATTTTGATGAATTGACATCGACAATAGTAAATGCTTCCAGTTCGTTGACGGTTACGGAAACGCCGTCTTTTGAATGATGTCGGGTAGAAGTCAAACTCTTATTCGCTGAAATACCGTGTTCTTGTAAAAGAGAAGTATCCGACGCTTTGACGAGAATTTTTTTCTTTTCCGCGCCAAGTTGAACCAAATGGTCTCTATCTAGGTCACTTTCAACATAAAAAGTATCTATAATATGCGATTTAATCAACTCTTTAATTGACGTATCAAACGCTTCAACATTGTGAATACATTTAGGTGTATTTATAAGCTCAGACTTTTTGATGAGAGCCTCCCAATTCGTTCTGAGCGTTTCAGTTTCAAAGGCAATAGCTTTATCTGTCGCATCGCTGTTGAGTGCTGCGCTGCGCACGATAACGCCATATTGATTGCCGATGACACCTTTTAGAAGCTTCTCAAGACTTTCTATGTTTCTTGAACCGCTTGCCTTTCTAGAAACTTTGACACCTTTCATGAAGGGCATAAAAACTACGTAATCACCAGCTAATGAAATATCTGTCGACAGCCTTGCACCTTTCGTTTGATAAGGTGCTTTATCAATTTGAGCGACAATCATTTGCCCTTTTTTTACTAATTTTGTGAGTGGTTGATCCTTAACTTTCGAAGGGGTTATTTTGAATGCTCTAAGCAAATCGTTTCTTTGAATATAGGCATTAACAGATAATCCAACATCGATAAATGCTCCGTCCATGCCTTCTGCAAGGGCGATGACTTTTCCTACGTAGATATTGCCGACAACATTAGGTTTGAACAGATTGTCAATCTCAATCGCATCAATCTGTTTGGTTCTCTCATCAAATATTGTTGCAATGCTAAGTACGGGTGTGTGGTCCAAAGTAAATGCTTTCATGTGTTTGGCTACACTTTCATTTCAAAAAGGGGCTTTAAAATCCCTTCATCGCTATAGAATAACATCAATCGCTCGATGCGAATGGTTTCGATTTCTTGAGTCATTTTGAAATACGTGCACATCACTTCTACTAATTTCTCAGGATTTAGACTGCCCTGACTCCCTGTTTGTAAAACAGCGCGCAAGATAATATCTCTATCGACCTTGTAGACAATTTTTAGGGATTCTATAAATTCCAAGACGTTTAAAGTACGCAGGTTCCCATTCTTCGCCTTCTTTTCGAACGTCACCTCACCTGCTTGTAAAAAGTTCGAAATCCATTCATCAATGGGCAGTTGGTCGATCGGTTGTTTAAACTCAACTTTAATTAAAAATTCCGAATGCGACAACGATGCCATTAATGATTTTTTTGTTTCAACATAGTTGGCTTCAACTGTTTTGATACCATCTGGAAACTGCATCGTCAAGATGCTCTCAATAGGTACCTCATGATCGAGTTGAACTTCCATAATCTCACATTTGCTGGAATACCCTACAGAAAGTGGCGATGCAAAGGTCATCTTTGGTATGGGACTGAAGCCACCCGAATAAGACAAAGGCAATTTGTTGAATCTAAAAATGCGTTCAAATAATTTCATAAGTTCAAGATGGCCAAGAAATGCCATGTACTTTTCTTTTGTATAAAGAATTCTCAATGTTACCATTAACAGTCACCACCGATCAAATTGACATTCAAACCACACCCTGTACAACCATTGCGGCAATCCTCAGTACCTTCTGCAAGTAACGCCTTTTTATATTCGCTAACGAGATAAGATTTATCAATGCCTGCATCGATGATATCCCAAGGTAGAAACTCGTCAAATGAACGCTCTCTAATCGTGTAAAAATCCATATCGATATTGCATTCTCTAAACGCTTCCATCCAAACAGACATTTTAAATGAATCTGCCCAACCATCAAATTTACAACCTAACGCATATGCTTTGTAAAGGACGGCGTTAAGACGTCGATCGCCGCGTGCAAATACACCTTCTAAGACACTGGTTGATGGGTCGTGGTAATTATAAACGACTTTTTTATTGAGCAATTTTGTCTTTAAATGGTTGATTTTGCTATAAAAACCATCGATGTTTTCTTGAGGCATCCATTGAAATGGCGTAAATGGTTTAGGGACAAAGCACGCGGTACTTACCGTTACTTGAACTGATTTTGTGAGATACTCAGGTTTTACATTTTTAAACGTAAATGTACCGAGATTTGCAATCTCTGCGATGCCATCGAGATCTTCATTGGTTTCAGTTGGGAGCCCTATCATGAAATACAATTTAACTCTATGCCACCCCATAGAAAAGATGCTTGTGTAGGTATCGAGAATATTTTCATCAGAGACCCCCTTATTGATGACATCTCGGAGTCTTTGAGTTCCTGCTTCAGGAGCAAATGTCAAACCGGTTTTCTTTACTTTCTGAATTTCTTTGACGACATCAATGGAGAAGCTGTCTAATCTTAAAGAGGGCAGTGATACAGCTATATTGTCTTTTTCGTACTTATTTACGAGTTCTGATACAAGCGGCCCTATATTGCTATAATCCATGGTGCTGAGCGATGACAAGGAAAGCTCTTCAAAACCAGTGCTTGTGAGGATCTTATCTATTATAGTTACAACTGTTTCGGGTTTTCGCTCACGAACCGGTCTATAGAGCATGCCCGCTTGACAGAAACGACACCCTTTCGTACAACCTCTGAACAATTCGATAACTGCGCGATCGTGTACAATGTCGACAAAGGGTACAATCATCGTTTCGAGCTGGAAGCCACCATCGAAATCTCTAATGATTCTCTTCTGAATACGCTCAGGGACATTTGCCGTACGCGTATAGCCAAGTAGGATATTATTTACATCGTATTGTGGTTCATAAAATTTTGGTACATAAATTCCCTTGATGTTGGCAGCTCTTAAAAGCAATTCATTTTTATTGATCAAACCCGCTTTATAGGGGCGATAGACTTCTAAAAACTCAAGGAGCAATTCTTCCGCTTCTCCAATGAAAAATAAGTCGACGAATTCAGCGATAGGTTCTGGATTATAAGCACATGGTCCACCTGCAATAATGAGGGGTTCTCTATCGTGGCGATTTCTCGAAAACAGTTCAATGCCAGCTAAATTTAACATGTTCAATATATTGGTATAGCTCAATTCGTATTGAAGCGTAAATCCTAATATATCCATATCACCAACGGGCGATTTTTTTTCAAGTGTAAAAAGTTTGATTTGGCGATCTCGCATTGCCTTTTCCATATCTGACCATGGTGCAAACACGCGCTCACAGAAGACATCGGTTTGTTGATTTAACAAATTGTAGATAATCTGCATGCCTAAATGGCTCATACCTACTTCGTATACGTCCGGAAAGGCAAAGCAAAAACGGATCATATCCTCAGAAATTTCTTTGTTGAACGTGTTGATTTCTCCACCGATATAGCGTGATGGTTTCTCTACTTGGTGAAGTAACGATTCTAAATTCATTGCGCCTCCTAGTTATTAAAAAAAGTGCCCTTTTTTCGTCTAATGTATATAGATTCCGCGATGCCGATGGCAATCATGCTGGATATGATGGATGTGGAACCATAACTGAAAAATGGCAAAGTAATTCCCGTAACGGGCATCCGCCCTAACGTCATCGCGATATTTTCGATGATCTGAAAAGCAAACATGAAAACGAAGCCAATAATGATGTTTGAACCGAAATCGTCTTTCACTCTTCTACTCAATGTAATCAATCGTAACAGCATGATCATATATAAGAATATGACTAGCATTCCGCCTACAAAGCCCGTTTCTTCAACAAAGACGGCAAAGATAAAATCAGACTCCTGAACTGGTAAATAGTTCAAACGATGGTAAACACCTTCAAAAAGACCTTGTCCATACATTTGCCCTGATCCAATGGTGATTTTTGACTGCATCACGTGATAATTTCCAGGCAATGAGACATCATTTGGGTTTAAAAATGCATCGATTCTTTGGCGTTGATGGGTTTCTAACCTTGGATAGATGAGGGGAATCGCCGCTGCAATAGAACCAACTCCAAGACCGATTTGCCAGTATTTGAGACCATTAACAAGCAACATACCAAAAGTAGCTGACACGAATACCAAAGCTGTTCCTAAGTCTGGTTGTTTAAGTAACAACCCAAGGATTGGCAAAAGTGTCAAACCCGATTTGATAACATCTTTAAACGTGTTAATACCACCTGATTTTTCAATAAATTTGGCTAAAAAAATAATGTAGGCAATTTTAGCAATCTCACTGGTCTGAAAATCGATAGGCCCAAGGTCAATCCAACTGCGTGCATTAAACCGCGTTACGCCGATACCTGGTATAAAAATGATGACGAGAAGTAGAATGGCAATGCCGTACATCCACCAATAAAATTCTCCGAAGACTTCGTAATTGATAAACTGCAAAAGTCCAATAATCACTAGTCCAAATAAAAAAGAAAAAGCTTGCATCTGAACTTGGCGCGTTATTCCTAAGTTCACAGCATCTGTGGCGCTAGCAATTGCCAACATGCCAAGTGCGAAAATAATCAGGACTATGCCCAATAGGACATAGTCAAAACTTGTAATGATTTTCTTAAAATTCAATGTTACACCTCGATTTAAAAAAAAGGTCCAAAAGGACCTTTGTTTACCGTTTTAAATTCCTAATCGGTATGCTTGCAACTAATACTGGTTTTCCTGATGCGACATCGTGCGTACGTGTAATCTTAATATCAAAATCTGACGGATCGTAATCAACATGCTCTGAAATTGATGATAAAATATCTCTTTTAAGTAATTCCAAAAGTTCTGGCGAACAATTAGAACGGTCATGCACTAAAACCAATTTCAAACGATCTTTGGCAATGTTTTTACTCGTCGGCTTGCTATTTAAAAATCCAAATAAGTCAAACATATACCCCTCCTATTTGCCGAATGACAGTGCTCTTTTTAATTTATCAAAAAAGCTCTCTTGAACGTCGAATTCTAAAAATGCTACATCTTCTCCGATGATGCGTTTAGCGATATTTCTAAATGCCATGCCGGATAGTGACTGTTCTTTTAAGACGGCTGGTTCACCGCGGTTTGTACTCATGACGACTTCTTCATCGTCAGGTACGACACCAATTAAACTGATTGCTAAGATATCTTCTATATCCGCAACGGTCATCATTTCTCCGCGTTTAACCATGTCAACTCTAAGCCTGTTCACGATCAATCTTGGGCTATAAATCTCTGCGGCTTCGAGCAAACCGATAATTCTATCGGCGTCACGTACCGCTGATACTTCGGGCGTTGTGACGACGATGGCACGGTCAGCACCTGCAATAGCATTTTTAAAACCTTGTTCAATACCAGCAGGACAATCAACTATGACGAAGTCGTGTGTTTTTTTCAAATCTGCTATAAGTTCGATCATCTGCTCAGGGTTAACGGCATTTTTATCTTTTGTTTGAGCGGCCGGCAACAAGAACAAATTTTCGAAACGCTTATCTCTAATCAACGCTTGCTTAACTTTACATACACCCGTTACTACATCAACGATGTCATAAACAATCCTATTTTCAAGGCCCATGACGAGATCGAGATTTCTTAGTCCAATATCGGCATCTATGACACATACTTTTTTACCGAGTAGTGCTAATGCGGCGCCAATATTCGCAGTAGTGGTCGTCTTACCAACGCCACCTTTGCCAGAAGTTACTACAATTGCTTCGCTCATTATATAAACCCTCCAAATCCTTCAGCGTTCTATTGATTCATTATTACATGCTAACTGCTGTGTCACAATCCACCAAAAGACTTATTTAATGACATTTTTCTATCTTTATGACGCCATTATAAACAATTGCCTTTTCTGGAACCGTGGTGTGAAACGATTCGTCATCACTTGGTGGTACAGAAATATAAGTCGAAATGCGTATTTGAGTCGGTTTGAGAAGATTGGCGATAATGATTGCTTGATCGTTACCTGCAGAACCCGCATGAATAAAACCTAGCACTCTGCCCATGACGATGATGTTGCCTTCTGCGACTATTTCAGCCCCAGGATTCACATCACCTATCACGACGACGTGACCTGGATAATGAACCGATTTGCCAGATCGCATCGTTCCGAATACAAAGTGTGTGTCCGAAACGCAGTTGGGGGTCTTATTGTTTAAGACCTGTTCAGTAACGACGTTTAACGTTTCTTTAGGAATTTCTGGAATTTCTGGAATAACTGCATCAACAGTTCGCTTAGGTGCCATATCGACAATAGGTGCTATCTCAACTGGTTCTTCCAAACTCTCAACGGTTATTCCGTATTGATCATAGATTAATGATTCAATTGCAGCTTTTTGCTTGTAACTGAGCCTCTTACCTTTAACACCTATGATTCTTGAACCTTGATAAAATGAAGCTCTGTCTTTTAACAACGTCATTAAATACGCTATTATGATTTCGAAATCTTCATCGGGATCTAAGTTCAAATAAAGTCCGTTTAATTTTCCTTTAAACTCAACGGGACCTTTTTGGGCCATTCTATCACCACCAAAATTTGACATGAGTAAAAATAGTGCAAGGAAATTATGTGATTTCCAGCATCATTTATATTTTAACGTATTTCACTAGAATTCACAACTCAAACTCTTATTCTTCTACTTTTGGTGCATCAATAACGGGAGGTACAACAACAGGAGGTATCAGATTGAAGTATTTAGCATAGATATCTCGGACGACTGGCGCTGAATAATACCCTTGTCCGCCTTGTGGGATAATGACGACAACAGCAATTTCAGGATCATCAAATGGCGCAAAAGATACAAACCAAGAATAGTTGTCATATGGCAATCTAAATTGATTGAGGTCTTCATCGGTCAGTTTGAAATCAGTTAGTGTCTTTATAGCCTCACGCATTGCAGCGCCTTTATTTAAATAGTCTTTCTGAATCAATGCATTTAATTTTTCTTCTCTAACTAGTTTTTCTTCTTCAGTAGTCGCTTCATTTTTAGATTTTTCAAGTGTTGCCAACTCTTCACTGCGTAACTTAATAATCTCAATCGTTTTCGCTTCTACGTCTTCAATTTTCAAACTTGGCGCAAGTTCACTCAGATATTCAGTCAGATAAGCAACTTCATCTAGCGGTGGAATTAAGCCTTCTTTCTGTGCGGTACCTGTCTTTCCAGCGACATCAAGTGGGAGTGTTTTAAATATTTTAGCCACAGAACTTGCCGTGCCCTTAGTCACTTGAAGCATCGCTTGTTTCACGTATTTAAGATTGTCTTTTGTGTCAAAACTTTCAGTGACATCGGCATTTTTTGTGATGGTTTTATCTCCAATTTTTTTGATGAATGAAAGTTCGTTGAGGTAACCACCATTTGCAACTGTTGCAATATATCTGGCTATTTGAATCGGTGTGTACGTATGGTCACCTTGACCAATCGATAAGTTTAACGTATCACTCTCATACCATTTCATAAGATTAAAATAATCATATTTTATAATATCAGCAAGGCGTTCAGTAAGAACGGGATCTTCACTACTCCCTAGTTTATATAGCCTCTTGATTATTTCCGGTCTTGAAGGATTTTCATCTGACCAACCTACAATACCATCTACCAAAGCTGCTAGTTTGTCTTCATTTTCAACAATTTCAGCAGGAAAGTAATTTTTGGCGATGACATGCAGTTGCGTTGATAGAAGTGCCATGATGGTCTTTTTTTTCTTTTCTGGATCTGGAAGACCTAAAGAGACTTCACTTATCTCAACGCCAGTTTTTTTATCAAGCCCAAATAATTTTGAATACTCTGTCATAATTGTAGGATTCATTTCAAAATTTAAAGGGGTATTTCTATAATGGTCCTTGCCACTTGCAATATTAAAGAAGTAATAGTTACACGACACTTCAATCGCCTTGAAGAAATCAGTGTAGCCGTGCTTGCCACCGTAGTCGTTCCAATACCAGCATCCAAATCTCTGCTTTCCTATCTCAATAAAACCATCAGAATAAATTTTTTGATAAGGATCAAGACCCTGTTGTAAAGCTGAATACCCAGTGATCATTTTATAAATCGATCCCGGTTGGACAGCCATCATAGTCACCGTATTAAATAGCGGTCTAGCTGCCAAAGGGTTTCTCTTATTAACTGGATTCAGTGCATTCCAATCGTCTTGTTTGATGCCTGTAGAAAATAAATTTAAATCGTAAGATGGGTAACTTGCTGAAGCAAGCACTTCACCTGTTTTGACATTGATTACAACTCCCGCAGCGGTTTCTGCATTTGGGTATTTATCATATTGATAATCACCCCAAGGGCTATCGTAAATGCCACCTGTTTGTAAATTAAACAAAGCTTTCTCTAAACTCGTTTCAAGCACCTTTTGTAAATCCAGATCAATAGTCAGGTAAATATCATCGCCAGATACTACGTCTTTACTTTCAAGACCATAAGCGACTTCATCGACATCGGCGACATACTTTCCGAAAACATCGACTTCAATATATTTAAAGCCGTTTTCACCATGCAAATCCGTTTCGTAATTACCCTCAATTCCCGTTTTGCCGATAACCTGGTTGCGGTTGTAACCACCGTCTGTTATAAAGGTCTGAATCTCGGTTTCTGTTGCTATTTTTCCCATATAACCCAAAATGTGAGCGGCAGACGATTTGTTTGGATAGTTTCGTATCGTCTCGTACGTAACTGACAAACCAGGAAATTCATAGCCTCGTTCTTGGACGAGGATTGCCGTTTCTTTTGATACCGATGAAGCCAACTTAATTGGCTCATATTTCAAATACCCTTGTTCCTTAATTGTATGTTTGAAAATCAAAATTTTATAAGCGTCTTCATCTGAATAGCTTGCATCAATTTTAAATTCTGATCGGCTTCTTATTTTTTTGAAAGCTTCTTTAGCAGAGATTTCAGGATCTAGTCCATACATTTTTAAAAATGTCGATTTGTATATTTCTTCTAAATACAACATTTTTGATGTCGATATCGGCAAGTATTTACCTTGATTATAGAGGATACGATACGCTTCGTAAGCGCTTAATTCAGGATCGATATAGTTTACAGATCTGATATCGTCAAAAACAGCCTGAGCCGTCCACGTTTCATTATAACCATTATCTACCAACCATTTTTTTATACTTTCATCAAATCGATACTTGTAGATACCGCCCTCAATAAAAATCGGAAATTCTAGGTGTTCTTCCTTCTGTTTTTCAAGAAAATCGTAAATAGAGATGACAATCTCAGAAAAATTATCCGTTGGCACAATACTACTGTTCATATCAATTGAAAAACCAATCTGACTCGTCGCCAATATTTGACCATTTCGATCGTATATGTCACCGCGCTTTGCAAATGTTTCAATTTGTTTGATGCGGTTACTAATCGATTTTTTATAGTATGCGTCACCGTTAGTTATGGTAACATCGTATAGACTGAATCCCAAAAACAAAAAAACGAGAACAAAACCGATGACGATGTGATTTTTTCTATTTGTAAATAAATTAAGCATTAAAATCTCCCAGTTTATAACCATGCACTTTTTTAAATGCCATTGAATAGATTAAATAGCCAATTAGACCGTTATAAATCACTTCAGTTCCGATCTTCATTGCCATCAATTCAAACGGAATCGTAGATTGGACAAAAAACATGATGATATAAAAGACGAAGTGATAAAAAACAGTCCCAATAGCAATTAGAAAGACAGGTGTGATGAAATTGCCTTTAAACATAATTTCTATCAAATTGACAGTTATCAGAACAATCAACCCATAAATCAAAAAATTCACGCCGATCATCCTGCCGAGAAATACATCTTGCAACATGCCTGAAATAAATGCAAACAGATAAGCTTGTCGACTATTACCAAGCGATGCAAGTATGATTGACAAAATGATGCAAAAATTAGGCAAGGCATTATTGATTCTGAATAACTGAAAAAGCGTACTCGACAATATGAAGTTGACAAGTGCTATTATGATAATGTAACGATATTTCATATCAACCTCCACTTTCGCTTGTAGTTGCTTCACTATCGCTTTCACCGTGATACGGGATGATCATAACTTTGTTGATCTTTTTGAAATCAACGACAGGTGTAACTTTAATTCGTTTGAGTATCAAATCCTTATCTGAAACGACTTCATAGATTTTGCCGATGAGAATCCCTTTGGGATACATGCCCAAACCAGAAGTCACGATAAAGTCATTGATCTTAACAGACGCTTTTGGATCAAAGAGTTCCCCAATTAATTCGTAATTCGTTGTACCACTTAATACGCCGTCATAATCATTGCTGACCCTTAACATTTCAAAGCCAACAGATGATTTTTGGTCGATGATTGAGATTACTTTACTCCAATTTTCGCCGACTTCATAGACGAGGCCTACGAGTCCACTACCATTGATAACGGTACTGTTTTTCGTAATGCCTTGTTCTCTTCCCGCATCGACAGTAAACATATTAAACCAGTTTCCAATATCTTTTGAGACGACGTTACATGAAATATAGCCGTTGTTCAACTCATTATCCACGAATTTCAAAGCCATTTTCAAATCGTTAAGTTCACTTAAT
Source organism: Peptostreptococcales bacterium (assembly GCA_038246775.1). Lineage (GTDB taxonomy): Bacteria > Bacillota > Clostridia > Peptostreptococcales > Acidaminobacteraceae > Fusibacter_C. The sequence goes on from JBBRVO010000003.1 coordinate 75,725, forward strand.
TCCTTTTGAGACATCGTTAAAGAAACGATCTGCTCTTTAAGCATTTCGTTTTCTTGTGACAAGTTTTCATTTAGATCTTTATAGTTTAATACATTAATGATTGGTTCTGTCTTTTCATCGACGAAGTTCCCAATGGAAGTAAAAAACTTTTGTATAGGCATAAGTATCGAACCAAGCTTACTCTCTATAAAAGTAATTCTATCTCTACCACCGAATGAAAGTGCCATAAGGAGGACGAGAAGTATGCCGATTAAGACTAGAACGATTTTTTTGTAACGATTATTCATTTAGTCCACCAACATTCATTTTAATGAGCGAGAGCTTATAAATACCTCTCTGAGTTCATTGAAACTTTCTACGGCCTTGCTCGTGCCTATTGCGACACAATCAAGTGGGTTTTCTGCAATTCTAACTGGCATGCCAGTTTCCTTTTTAATTAATTTGTCTAAGTCAGTCAGTAACGCACCACCGCCAGCCAATACAATTCCTGAAGAATAGATATCTGAAGCGAGTTCAGGTGGGGTTTTTTCAAGTGTTGATTTGATACCTTCTATGATAGCTTGTATGGGCTCTCTAATTGCTTCGAAAATTTCACTTGAATGAAGAACCAATGTGTTCGGAAGCCCAGTAACAAGGTTTCTCCCTGTTATTTCCATGTGTCGATCATTTGTAGGCATCATGGCACAGGCAATCATCATCTTAAGGTTTTCAGCCGAACGTTCACCTATCAACAAATTGTATTTTTTGCGTACGTAATTGATGATTGAATCATCCAGTTCATCACCAGCAATTCTAATTGAACGGCTTGTCACGATGCCACCCAAAGAAATGACGGCTATTTCTGTTGTACCGCCACCGATATCCACAATCATGCTGCCAATAGGTTCTGTTATCGGTAAATCAGCGCCGATAGCAGCTGCCATAGGTTCTTCAATTAGAAAAGCATCTTTAGCACCTGCAGATAAAGACGCTTCATAGACTGCACGTTTTTCAACTTCAGTGATTTGTGACGGAATGCCTACTACAACTTTTGCGCCTGTAAAAATATTGATGTTCGGAACAGCCTTATGGATAAAGTATTTGATCATTTTTTGTGTAATATCAAAATCGGCGATAACGCCATCTTTAAGGGGTCTTATCGCGCGAATTTGACCTGGTGTCTTTCCTATCATCTCTTTTGCTTCTCTACCCACTGCCAAAACTTGACCCTTGTCATTAATAGCCACAACGGAAGATTCTCTTACGACGATGCCTTTACCCTTAACACATACAAGTGTATTTGATGTTCCCAAGTCAATTCCAAGTTGCTTATAAAATAATCCAAATCTCATAAAATTTATCCTCTCGTTTTTAAAGTTCTCTCTAGATTAAAACAATCCAGAAATTTAAGTACCCTATTAAAGCTTAAAAATACTCGTCTAAAGTTGATTTTCTTCTTTAAAGCTATAATACTTGTCTCGTCCAATTATTATATGATCAATCAGCGGTATGCCAATTAATTGCCCTGCTTCAAACAAACGTTTTGTAATATTGATGTCTTCACGACTTGGATCAATATGTCCTGAAGGATGATTATGGACGACAATAAGAGATGCTGCACTTCTTTTGATGGCCCGATTGAAGACTTCTCTTGGATGCACAATAGATGCATTTAAACTTCCTATAGAAATTACGTCCCAGTTGATGATTTCATTTTTAGTATTGAGCAAAACTGCGATGAATTTTTCAACTTTTGATTCATTGAGTTCAGCACTGAAAAATTCCACAACTTCGGTTGGTGACGACAGTTTAGTCTTTCTCATGACCGTCGACTGTTTCAATCGTTTTCCAAGCTCAATTGCGGCAAGAATCTGGCATGCTTTTGATTCACCGATACCGTCAATCGCACATAACTCTTCTAACGTAATTTGATGAAGTTCTGTTAAATCATTGCCGTACTTTGATACGAGTTCATTGCCAAGAGAGAGTGCACTCATTTTTTTTGTGCCCGTTCTCAACAAGATCGCAAGTAGTTCAGAAACCGACAGATAAGAAACGCCGTGATTCATCAATTTTTCTCTGGGTTGTTCAGAAACTGGTAAATCTTTAATCATATGGGATGCTCCTTTATGCTAATAGATCCAACTGAAAATGTATTTTCAACATTGAATTTAATTTAGAGAGCGGTAAACCCATGACGTTAAAAAAATCGCCTTTAATTTCGCTTACCAGTAAAGCGCCAAAGCCCTGAATTCCATATGCACCCGCTTTGTCGAAAGCTTCTCCAGTATTGAGATAAACTTCGATTTCTTCATCGGAAATGTCATTAAATGTCACCTCAGTACAGGCAAAGTCTACGACTTTTGTATTGCTGGCAATATGCACCAATGCAATGCCTGTGAAAACCTCATGTTTATTGCCACTGAGTGCTTTTAGCATGGCTTTCGCATCCTCACGGGATTTTGGTTTGCCCAAAATACGGTCAAAATAAACAACCGTATCACTGGCAATGATAAGTGCATCCGTATTGGCCCTTGAAATATTGAGTGCTTTTTCTAGTGACAAACCCATGACAATCTGTACAGGTGTTTCCAATATGCCGACAGGTTCGTCGATAACGCTTGGTATAACATCAAATGGTATATGAAATTGTTTTAAAAGTTCTATCCTTCTCGGAGAGGCCGAGGCCAATACGACTCTCACAGTTTTTTATATACAAAAAAAGCAATCACAATTCCGATAATACCAGCTATATTTAAACTCAGCTTAAAACCGAATGTGATGACGATAATGTTTAAATCAACTACGAAAGGATCAACGCCGATGCTCTTTCCAAAATTCAAAATGGGTACTGTATCACTTAAAGCAGCTCCAATCAAACTTCCAAAAATAGCGCCGATTAATAGTAAAACCAATAAAACGAGACTATCGTTGCTTTTTACTCTCATAACAACCTCTTAAGCATAACATATTTTTACATTATTTCCCATATATTTGCACAGCAAACAGACAGAACAGCGTCCTAATCAAATTCTAGTTTATCATTATGTTGTTTTAAATACAAGATAAAGAGGATTTTAAAATCATGAATTAAATTAAATATTCAATGGTTACCGCCATTTCTGTTAAGGGTTAAAATGCAATTATTAAAGTATTTATTAAAAAAACCTCCCGATATATCGGGAGGTTCATAATTGAGCATTTTAAATTATTTGACAAACTCAACTTTTCTTAAGCTTAAATTGCCTTGAATCGCTTTTGTCGGACATTTTTCTACGCAGATCATACAGTTTGTACACTTATCGTAGTCAATTTCAGCCAAATTATTTAAAACGTGGATGGCATCGTAAGGACAATTTTTCTCACAAATACCACAGGCAATACATGCCACGTTACAATTTTTTTTGACCATTGGTCCTTTGTCTTTGTTGTTACATTGAACAACGGTGAGTTGCTCATAGGGTACAAGACTGATGACAAATTTAGGGCAAATTTCGATACATTTGTTGCAAGCTGTACATTTATCAGGTTCGACAACTGCTAGCCCCTTTTCATTAATATGAATCGCATCAAAAGGACAAACTTGGACACAAGAGCCTAAACCCATACAACCGTACAAACATTTTTTAGGTCCACCGTTTAACATATTGGCTGCAACACAGCTGTCGAAGCCATCATAATCAAATCGGTTGCCACAATTTTCATCGTGACCTTCACATTTTACTCTTGCAATTTTCTTGATTGTTTCTCCAGCGTCGAGCCCCATAATCTGTGCGACAGCCTGAGCGACAGGTGCGCCGCCAACTGGACAGCCATTTACTGGTGCAGCGCCATTAACGACTGCATTCGCAAATGCATCACAACCTGGGAAACCACATGCACCACAGTTTGCGCCAGGGACTGCTTCCCTAACTTCTACTACCCTTGGATCAATTTCTACGGCAAACTTTTTTGAAGCAAATGCAAGCAAAGCACCAAAGACAAGTCCCATAATACCTAAACTAACACCAGCTAATATAATTGTATTGTAATCCATTTCGTCCTCCTATACTAAGCCGGTAAAGCCTAGAAAGGCTATAGACATAAGGCTTGCTGTAATTAGAGCAATAGGAAAGCCTTTAAACGGCAATGGTACATCTGATGTTTCAAGTTTTTCACGAATGCCTGCAAATAAAACGATGGCAAGTGAAAAACCAATTGCTGCGAAAAATGAATGGAAAATCGTTTGAACGAGACCGAATTCATATTGAATATTTAAAAGTGCAATACCTAAAACGGCACAGTTCGTTGTGATCAGTGGTAAAAATACACCAAGTGCTTGATATAACGTTGGACTCATTTTTTGCAATACAATTTCAACAAACTGTACAAGTGATGCAATAACGAGTATAAATGCTGCTGTCTGTAAATACTCTAAATGGTAAGGTACGAGTAAATAATTTTGAACAAAGAAAGTTAAAGTACCCGCTAACGTGATGACGAAAGTAACCGCCATTCCCATACCAAATGCCGTTTCTACTTGCTTTGAAACGCCTAAAAACGGACAAATTCCTAAAAATCTCGAAAGGACAACGTTGTTAACGAGAATTGCGCTGACCATTATGACAAAAATACTTGCATTTTCCATTACAACCCCTCCTTATTTCGCTTTTTTTAGTGTGTAGCTGTTATATAGAGCTAGTAACAATCCAAGTGCCAAGAAGCCACCTGGAGGTAAAATCATAATTAATGCAGGTTTGTATGCGGCACCAAATAGTGCAGCACCAAATATGCTACCGTTACCCAATATTTCTCGAACAGCACCCAGTACGAATAAAGCGAGGGTAAAACCTAAACCCATGCCGATACCATCAAGTGCGGAATCAGCAACGCCATTTTTATTTGCAAAAGATTCTGCACGTGCAAGAATGATACAGTTTACAACGATCAATGGGATAAATAAACCAAGTGACGTAAACAATGCAGGTACAAAAGCTTCCATAAGCATACTAATGACCGTTACAAAAGTTGAAATGACAACGACATAGGCTGGAATTCTAACTTGTGCTGGAATGAATTTTCTAAGCATGGAAATTGCAACATTTGAACCTACAAGAACTGCAGTTGTCGCCAAACCCATACCGATGCCATTTTCAGCAGATGTAGTAACCGCAAGCGTTGGACACATACCTAACAATTGTACAAATATAGGGTTTTCTTTTAAAATACCTCTAGTTAAATTGCTTAGTTTCAATTGCCAACACCTCCGTTCTCAAGAATCCAGTTAAATGCATCGATGGAAGCATTGGCACCTTTTGATATTGCAACACTTGAAATGGTAGCGCCAGTAATTGCTTGAATATCATTATCTGATGCGGCCGTTTTTGAAACGCCAATTTGCGACGTAGCGGTTTTACCTGAAAACTGTTCATAAAAAGGTGCGTCTTTTGCTTTTGCGCCGAGGCCAGGCGTTTCGTTATGGCTACCCACTCGTAGCCCAGTAACCATTTTCTCTACATTTACGCCAGTAACAACTTCTACGGCACCACTAAAACCATTAGGTGTTGATTTAAATACGTATCCAATAGGTGATCCCGAAGCATCAAGGCCAACATACGCTTCAATGATAGGCGCAAACTGACTGACAATTGACTCTAAGTCTTCACCAGTAATATCAACAAAAGATGCCGCTTCAGGCAACACTTCTTTTTTAGCTTGTTCATTTGCTAAAAAGCGTTGTTCTGCAATTTTATCTTTTGTTACTTCATTTGTAAAACCGAGTGCAAATGCTGCAATTGCACTAATAAGAAAAAGAATAAGCCCAGTTTTAATTATTTGTTTCATTATTTTGCACCTCCAAACACGCGAGGTTTCGTGTATTTATCAATAAGTGGCGCGGCGACGTTCATAAGAAGAATTGCATAAGATACACCTTCTGGATAACCGCCATAGAATCTTATGATCACAGTCAATAAACCCATACCAAACGCGTATATGATTTGTCCTTTGGGAGAAATTGGTGATGACGCATAATCGGTTGCCATGAAAAATGCACCAAGTATTAAACCACCAGACAAAATGTTGATAATCGTCAATTCTATATTGAAGCCTGTTATAAACAAAGTTAATATCGCTACGGTTCCGATATAGATGCCTGGGATTTTAATTGAAATCACACCACGATAAATCAAGTAAATACCGCCAAGCAATAATAACAATACGGACGTTTCACCAATACAACCACCTACTCTACCAATTAATAGATCCATCATATTAGGTAGAGGAATATCTAAACCTTCTTTGATAATCCCTAAAACAGTTGCACTTGTTGACGCATCGGGTTTTACTGCAATCCAAGTAGTCATTTGAACTGGCCAAGAAGCAACTAATAATGCACGCGCCGCAAGGGCAGGATTAATAAAGTTATGTCCGAGTCCTCCGAACGCTTGTTTGACTATAGCGATTGCGAAGAAACTACCAACAACAGGAATCCAATAGGGTACCGTTGAAGGTAAATTCATGCCAAGTAACAACCCCGTTACTACTGCACTAAAATCGTTGATTGTAATTGGTTGTTTTCTAATTTTTTGACAAAGTGCTTCAGATGCAATTGCAGTAACAACAGATAATACTAAAATTATCAACGCGCGAATGCCGAAATTGTAAACCCCAAACGCTGCAGCAGGTGCTAATGCAATCGTAACATCCCTCATAATCTTTTGTGTCGTATCAGTCGATCGAATATGAGGTGATGATGAGACCGTTAATCTGTTTTCCATATTCATCCTCCCCTATTTTCGCTTTCTTGCTAAAATTTCTCGCTTAGCAACGCGTATTGATTGAAGCAATGGTCTTTTTGCTGGACAAATGAATGAACATGAACCACATTCAATACAATCAAGAGCGTTATATTTTGCTGCCTTATCATAGTCATGTAGCAATGCATAAGCACTGATTTGTATCGGTTCAAGATTGATTGGGCAAGTTGTGACACACTTACCGCATCTAATACACGCCGTCGCTTCAGGTAATCTTGCATCTTCTTGTGAGAAAACCAAAATACCAGACGTATTTTTCATAGCGGGTAATGCATCCGAGAACTGAGCGACGCCCATCATAGGACCGCCGAGTAAAATTTTACCGGGAATGCCATTATAACCGTCACAGAAATCAATTAATGCTTTCATTGGCGTACCCACTCTAAAACGTATGTTTTTAGGGGATTTAATGCCTTTACCCGTTACTGTACAAACGCGTTCAATAAGTGGAAGTCCTGTTTCAAAAAGATTACCAATAGTTGCGGCGGTTGCGACGTTGTTGACGACGACACCGATATCCATTGGAAGTCCTCCTGATGGAATCGCACGGTTCGTACAGGCGTAAATAAGCTGTTTTTCAGCACCTTGTGGGTATTTGGTCTTAAGTCCAACCACTTTGATTTCAGTATTTTGAGCGGCTTCAGTCATCGTGGCAATAGCATCTGGTTTATTGCTTTCAATGCCGATGACGCCATTTTTCACGCCAAGTGCATGCATTAATATCTGAAGCCCCTTGATGATTATCTTTGGTTCTTCAAGCATCAATCTGTGGTCACAGGTTAAATAAGGCTCACATTCTGCACCATTGAGTACAATTGTATCAATCTTCTTTTCAGGTGGTGGCGATAATTTTACATGTGTTGGAAAACCGGCTCCGCCCATTCCGACGATACCAGCTTCTTTGATAATATCAATAATTTCCTTGCCTGTTAAAGTATTGAAATCCGGTTTAGGCTTTACAGTTTCTGCGAGTTCATACTTTTCATCGTTTTCAATAACGACACAAGTATCAAAGCCATATGCTGTATTTTGTTTTCTGACATCAAGCACAGTCCCTGAAACAGAACTATGAACATTTGCAGAAACAAAACCGCCAGCAGCACCAATTAGTTGCCCCACTTTTATCAGATCGCCTTTAACAACGACTGATTCGCAAGGTGCACCAATATGCTGCCTCAAAGGAATTTCAACAACTTTAGGGCCTAAAAAATCAACAATTGGTAAATTTTCAGTTGATTTTTTGGAATGTGGAGGATGTATGCCCCCTTTAAAAGTTAAAAGCCCCATATATACTCACCCCTTTAAAAAAATTTACGTATCTTTATTGATCAAGAAATTATACTGTATACAATTTCTAATCTCACCAATAACAATTCTACTATAAATCTATAGCTAGGTCAATGCATGACCCATTGAAATCTCAACCGTTCAAAACAATTAGTAAGTTAATTTTTTACCAATCATATTTAGTACCAAAACGATTGGCAACACTAAATTTATTAATAAATCAACTCACATGCATGTAATCATAAATGAAATAGATTGTTAATTCCTAATCATCATTTTTGTGTTCTGAGAAATAAAAAAACACAAAACCGATTTCAAACGAATAAACTGTTTGAAATATTGATTTTGTGCTTTCTATCTAACCAATGAGCTTTTGTACTTCTGCAATTACTTTTTCTGCGACGAATGGTTTTACAATAAATCCCTTTGCACCAGACCGAACAGAATCGATGACCATACTCTCTTGTCCCATTGCACTACACATAATTACTTTAGCGTTTGGAAATTCTTTAATAATCTTCTTTAGGCCTTCAATTCCCGTTACTTCTGGCATTGTGATATCCATCATTACAAGATCAGGTGAAAACTCTTTATATTTTTGATAAGCCTCTTCACCATTTCCCGCTTCTGCAACAACCGTGTAACCAACTTTGACAAAGATATCACTTAAGAGTTTTCTCATAAACATTGCATCATCGACAATTAATATTTTCTTGCCCATATTATTTCTCCTCAAACTTTTGTTAAAATAAATTGACGATACCCATGATGAGCAGTAGGATCAAAACGACTTTTTTGAATTTGACATCGTCGATTTTATTGCCTAAATAAATGCCAATATAAGTGCCAACAACCATAACTGGCAATAAATAAACCATCTTGGTCAATTCTGGATTTTCAAACAGCCCTCGATTTAGATAAAGTGCGATCGTTACAATATTTAAAATGACAAAAAGAGAAGTCAAACTGCTTCTAAATTCATTTTTATTCTTGTCATCATTTGCAAGAAGTACAACAACAGGAGGTCCACTAAGAGAAACCGCCCCATTTAGGACCCCACTAAGAATTCCGGTTATTATGTAGGATAAATTTTTATTTTTGATAGTCAATTTTACACCACTAATCATAATTAGTGAAATAGCAATCAACAAAACACTAACTAAAAGTTTGAGCGTCGATTCATTTATGACGATGAGTAACTGAACACCAATTGGTATACAGATGACAGCAAACAGGGCCAACAAACCAATTTCTTTCAGTTGAGGTTTCATTTTAAATTTTAATAAGATAATAAAGTTAAGTACCAGACTAAAAACGACAAGTGTGGGTACGACTACTTTGAGTTCAAATAAAAGTCCCAATAGTGGTAAAGCCAACAACGAAAATCCAAAACTCGTTGCACCTTGTACAATGGATGCCAATAAAATGATGAGTGATGCAAACAGAAAATCCATTAAGCCTCCAGATTAGAAATTGGTTTACTTTTTCTAATTATATCATTATGTTTTCAAAAGTACAAAACGATAATTCGCATTTAAACATTATAATATTATATGTACAAAAAACGCTTGACTTTTTAACGCACAAAAACTATAATAAAAAAGTCGCAACAAGGCATTCCTCATTAACAAATTGCGAGTGTGGTGAAATTGGCAAACACGCAGGCTTGAGGGGTCTGTGGTAGAAATACCTTAAGGGTTCAAGTCCCTTCACTCGCACCATTTAACACGCATGACTCTCGTATATTCGAGAGTCTTTTTTAATGCAAAAAAA